>NZ_JAGYFX010000100.1:0-21432 GCF_019946615.1 Pseudomonas sp. BF-R-01 | reverse complement strand
TAGCGATCTTGAGGGCGCCATCGCCAGCAAGCCGGCTCCTACAGGTTCGGATTCCAGATGACGATAGTAGCCGAACCTTACGCCTTCAGGCCGAACACCTTGGTCAGGTGCTGCTCATAACGCGCCACATCACTTTCGATGTTCGGGCGCTTCATCACGTCAACCGCCAGGAATGTCGGCAAACCGGTCATGCCGAGGAATTCGTTGGCCTTGTGGAACGGGAAGTACACCGCGTCCACGCCCTTGCCTTCGAAGAAGTCGGTCGGGTCGTCGAAGGCTTGCTGCGGCGCGTTCCAGGTCAGCGACAACATGTATTGCTTGCCCTGCACCAAACCACCGCTGCCGTACTTTTGCGAAGCATCGGAACGGGTGCGGCCGTCACTGGCGTAGAGGCTGCCGTAGCCTTCGGTGAAGACTTCGTCGATGTACTTTTTCACCGTCCACGGCGCGCCCATCCACCAGCCCGGCATTTGATAAATGATCACGTCGGCCCAGAGGAATTTGGCAACTTCTTCAGCGACGTCATAGCCCTCGTCGATGAACGTGGTTTTCATGTCAACGCCGCCACGATCCAGCACGCTCAACGCAGCTTCATGCAGGGTGGTGTTGTAGCGGCCATCGGAGTGCGCAAACTTTTTGCCGCCATTGAGCAACAGGACTTTTTTCATGAGGAATCTCGGAAGGGTCAGAAAGAGGATGGCGGCAGGTTAGCGACCGGCCTCGCGCGGAATAAGTCCTGAATTCGCAAAATTCATTTGACCTATACGCACGAATCAACTGGCGATTATTGCCATAAAATGGCGCCGATTCTGACTTTGAGGAGACTCCTGATGAGTGAAATACAAGGCTTCATCCTGCACGCCAAAACCCGCCCGGAAAAATCCGACGCCTTCGAAGCGTTCTTCCGCGGTTATGTGGAAGCGAGTCGTGCCGAGCCGGGCTGCATCGAGTACCACATGCTGCGCGACAAACAGGACCCGACGCTGTTTATCTTCTTCGAGATCTGGCAATCCCAGGCGCACCTCGACGTGCACTCGAACCTGCCGCACATGAAGCAGTTCCTCGAACAGCGCGACGAATTCCTGGAACAGGATTTCGATATCCGTGCCATCGAGATGCTCAGCCCGTCGTCCGCTACCCGCTGATCAGCAAGTGGCCGCCGAGCACACCGAGGCCGATGAAGAACACGCGTTTGAACAGCACGGCGCTGATCCGCTGGCGCAGCCATTGCCCGAGCAACATGCCGAGCACCGCCGGGATCAGCGCCAGCAATGACGCGCTCAATTCGCCACCGCCCAGCGCCCCGCGCCACAACAGGCCGGCGGCGAGGGCGAGGGTCGATACGGTGAACGACAGGCCCAGCGCCTGCACCAGCTCATCCTTGTTCAAACCCAGTGCTTGCAGATACGGCACCGCCGGAATCACGAAGACGCCGGTGGCGGAGGTGATGACGCCGGTCAGCACGCCGCACAGCGGACCGAGCCAGCGCTCGGTCTGACGGCTGACGCGCAAAGTCGGCAGGAACAAACCGCTCAACGCATAAAGCAGCAATGCCGCGCCCAACCCCCGCACCACCCAATGACCACCCGCCATGCCGATCCAAATCGTCCCGGCACCGGTGCCGATGAAGATTGCCAGCAGCATCGGCCACAGTCGCCTGACCAACCCGTGCAAATGCCCGCCGAATGCCAATTGCCAGACGTTGGTCAGGGTCGCCGGAATGATCAGCAGCGCCGCAGCCTGCGACGGCGCCATAGCCAGACCGAGCAGACCCATGGCGATGGTTGGCAGGCCGAGGCCGATCACGCCTTTGATCATGCCGGCCAGGAGGAAGGTGGCGATGACCAGCAGAGAAAGGGCCAGGCCAAGGTTTTGGTAGAACGTGGCGAGTGTATTCATGGGCTGATCCTGCGCCTGGATTGGCCGTGTGAAAATTCGCCATATACTGAGGGTGCCTCTTGTTTTGATAGAGGCTGACGATTTCGTTGTTACTGCTGACGCCTTCGCGGGCAAGCCTCGCTCCTACAGGGGTTGCGCAAATCGTGTAGGAGCGAGGCTTGCCCGCGAAGGCGGCTGCCCAGTCAACACACCTCCCGAGGCTGTACCCATGCACTTCGACCTCACCGACCTGCGCCTCTACCTGAACATCCTCGACACCGGCAACATCACCGCCGGCGCCGCGCGCAGCCATTTGTCCCTGGCGGCGGCGAGCGCGCGAATCCGCGCGATGGAGGCCTCGCTCGGCATCGCCTTTCTGGAACGCGGTCGTCGCGGCGTCACCCCCACGTCCGCCGGAAAAGCCCTCGCGCAACACGCCCGACTACTACTGCAACACGCCGTCCGCATGCAGCAGGACCTGGCCGAATACGCCAAAGGCGTCAAAGGTCAGGTGCGTTTGTTATGCAACACCACGGCAATCACCGAGTACCTGCCGGAAGTGCTGGCGGACTTCCTCTGCCGCCATCCCAACCTCGACATTGATCTGCAGGAATTGCCGAGCCTGCGCATCGTCCATGCACTGCATCAGGGTGCGGCGGACCTTGGCATCGTCTCCGACGCCGTCGACACCCACGCCCTCGAAACCCAGCCCTTTCGCGACGATCCGCTGGTGCTGATCATGCCGCCCGGGCATCCATTGGCTGACGGCGCAACACCGAGCTTCAGCGAGACGCTGCATCACGATTACGTCGGCCTGAGCGCCAACAGCGCACTGGCGGTGTACCTCGAAGAACAGGCGCTGCACACGGGCACCCGCATGCAGATCCGCATCCGGGCGGAAGGCTTCGACGGGGTGATTCGCATGGTCGCTCGCGGCGCGGGGCTGGCGATTGTGCCGCTGGCGGCGATCGAGCGCCGGGCCGTCGATCAACCGTTCAAGCACGTTGCCCTGCAGGAAGCCTGGGCGCAGCGCAAACTGCTGCTGTGCGCCCGCTCGTTCGCTGGCCTGCCCGGTTACGCCAGAGCCCTGCTCGACGCGTTGTGCGCTGCAAACCGGGCCGGGAGCCTTTGAAAACCAGTGTTTGGCCCAACAGGCACCTGTATGACGAAGGCTGCGAAGAGTAATATCTGCCCTTTCAAATCAAGCCTGGCCACAACAACCAAAAGGGAACCAGATGGCGGATGAAATCTTGCAACAGGCAACGCTCAAGCGGGGGTTGAAAAATCGGCACATTCAACTGATCGCATTGGGCGGCGCCATTGGTACGGGGCTGTTCCTGGGCTCCGCCGGAGTGCTCAAGTCCGCCGGACCGTCGATGATCCTCGGCTATGCGATTGCCGGTTTCATCGCGTTCCTGATCATGCGCCAACTGGGCGAGATGATTGTCGAGGAACCCGTGGCCGGCTCGTTCAGCCACTTCGCTCACAACTACTGGGGCGGCTTTGCCGGTTTCCTGTCCGGCTGGAACTACTGGGTCCTGTATGTGCTGGTGGGCATGGCCGAGCTGACCGCCGTCGGCAAGTACGTGCAGTTCTGGTGGCCGGAGGTGCCGACCTGGGTCAGCGCGGCGGTGTTCTTTGTGCTGGTCAACCTGATCAATACGCTGAACGTCAAAGTGTTCGGCGAGATGGAGTTCTGGTTCGCGATCATCAAGGTCGTGGCCATCATCGGCATGATCCTCCTGGGCTGCTACATGCTGTTCAGCGGCACCGGCGGCCCGCAAGCATCGGTGAGCAACCTGTGGAGCCACGGCGGTTTCTTCCCCAATGGCACCAACGGTTTGCTGATGGCGATGGCGTTCATCATGTTCTCCTTCGGCGGCCTGGAACTGGTCGGCATCACCGCCGCTGAAGCCAGCGAACCGCGCAAGGTCATTCCCAAGGCCATCAACCAGGTGGTTTATCGGGTGCTGATCTTCTACGTCGGCGCACTCACCGTGTTGCTGTCGCTTTACCCATGGGACCAACTGCTGCAGACACTGGGCGCCTCGGGCGATGCCTACAGCGGCAGTCCGTTCGTGCAGATTTTCGCCCTGATCGGCAGCGACACCGCCGCGCAGATCCTCAACTTCGTGGTGCTTACCGCGGCGCTCTCGGTCTACAACAGCGGCGTGTACTGCAACAGCCGCATGCTCTATGGCCTGGCCGAGCAAGGCGACGCGCCCAAAGTGCTGATGAAGTTGAACAAGCAGGGCGTGCCGTTGCTGGCACTGGGCGTTTCGGCGTTGATCACGATGCTCGCGGTGCTGGTCAACTACGTCGCGCCGCACGAAGCGCTTGAGTTGTTGTTTGCCCTGGTGGTCGCGTCCTTGATGATCAACTGGGCGCTGATCAGCCTCACGCATTTGAAGTTCCGCAAGGCCATGGTCCAGCGCGGCATCGTGCCAGGCTTCAAGGCGTTCTGGTCGCCGTACACCAACTACCTGTGCCTGGCGTTCATGGCCGTGATCATCTGCGTCATCTGGATGATCCCGCCGGTACGCGCCTCGGTGTACGCCATGCCGGTGTGGGTGTTGCTCATCTACGGGTGCTATCGGTTGCGCATGGCCAGGCACCGAAAGCTGTCTGTGACTCAGTAACCGCGTAAAAAAAAACGCCCCGGCATTCGATGAATGCCGGGGCGTTTTTTATGGCGAGCGCAGTGAATCCAGCGTTTCTGGATACCTCGATGTCGAGCACAGACAACTGACGCCGCACCAAGCCCGATAGGGTGCGACTTCAGTTCTCCATCACGCTCGGAGTCATCATGTCCGCACCGATTACCGTTCTTCGCGACACCCACCCGCTGCCAGTGCTCGACGCCTGCAAATGGGAAAAACTCGAAGGCGATCCGCACACCGTCAACCTCAACGCCTACACCAGCGAAGACGGCAGCAAGATCATGGGCACCTGGATCTGCACGCCGGGCAAGTGGTATGTGGAATACGTGAAGTGGGAATACTGCGATTTCCGCGAGGGTTACTGCATCATCACCCCGGAAGGAAAGGAGCCGATCCATCTGCGTGCCGGTGATATTTTCGTCATCGAGCCGGGGATGAAAGGCACGTGGGAAGTGGTTGAAACCGTGCGCAAGTATTTCGTGTTTGCCTGATGCAAAAAAACCGGGAGATCACCCGACGTGATTTCCCGGTAAATGTCGATGCGCACACACCTGTAGGAGCCGGCTCGCTCCCACAGGTTGAAGCAGGTCGTTATTGCGGTTTGCGATAGCTGTTGATGATCGCCGAGAAGTCTTTACCCCCTTCCCCACGCTGGCTCATCGCCTGATACAACTGCTGGGCCACCGCGCCAAGCACCACCGGTTGGTGCGCCTGACGTGCCGCTTCCGTGGCAAGTCCCAGATCCTTGAGCATCAGCTCGGCACCAAAACCACCGGTATACCCGCGCGACGCAGGTGCCGTTTCGACGATGCCCGGCCACGGGTTGTACATCTCCGAACTCCAGCAACGTCCCGTGGAACTGTTGATGATCCCGGCCAGCACGCCAGTGTCGATCCCCAGCGCATCACCCAGCGCCATGGCTTCGCTGACACCAACCATGGAGATCGCCAGCAGCAGGTTGTTGCAGATCTTGGCGATTTGCCCGGTACCGACCTCGCCACAATGGACGATGTTGCGCCCCATCTGCGCCAGCACCGGTTGCAGGGTGGCGAACAGTTCAGGCGTGGCACCGACCATGAAGGTCAGGGTCCCGGCCGCTGCTCCGCCAGTGCCACCCGACACCGGCGCGTCGGCCATGGCCACGCCTTGCTTGGCAGCGGCCGCCGCCACATCACGCGCGGTTTGCGGGTCGATGGTGCTGCAATCCACGGCCGGCACGCCTTTGGCGATCCCCGCCAGCACGCCGTCTTCACCCAGCCACACGCTGCGCACATGCACAGCGGCGGGCAGCATGGTGATCACCAGTTCTGCGCCTTGAGCCGCTTCACGAGCCGTCGCGCTGATGCTGCCGCCCAGTTGCTCCAGTTCGGCCAGAACGGTTTTGTTCAAATCAACCAGTCGCAGCGCGTGGCCGGCCTTGATCAGGTTGCGCGCCATCGGCGCGCCCATGTTGCCGAGACCGATAAAAGCGATTTTCATGTCCGGCTCCTTAACGCAAGTTGATGGTGGTGTTCACACCGTCGTTGACGCTGTCGTCATCGAACCAGCGACTGGTGACGGTCTTGGTCTGAGTGTAGAACTGCACCACTTGCTTGCCATACGGGCCGAGGTCACCGAGCTTGGAACCGCGCGAACCGGTGAAGCTGAAGAACGGGACCGGCACCGGAATCGGAATGTTGATGCCGACCTGACCCACGTCGATTTCGTTCTGGAATTTGCGCGCTGCCGCACCGCTTTGGGTGAACAGGCCCGTGCCGTTGCCGAACGGGTTGGCGTTGACCAGGGCGATGGCCTCGTCGAGCGTATTCACTTCCAGCACCACCAGTACCGGGCCGAAGATTTCCTGGGTGTAGATCTGCATCTCGGGGGTCACGCCAGAGAACAGGGTCGGACCGACAAAGTTGCCCTTCTCGTAGCCGGGAACCGTGATGTCACGACCATCCAGCTCAAGCTTGGCGCCTTCCTTGATGCCGCTTTCGATCAGATCCAGAATCCGCGCTTTAGCACGCTTGGAGATCACCGGACCAACGTCCGTGCCAGGCTCGCTGCCAGCGTTGACCTTGAGTTTCTGCGCCAGCGCTTTCAGGTCCGGCAGCCATTGCTTGGCCGCGCCGACCAACACCACCACCGACGTTGCCATGCAGCGTTGACCGGCCGCACCGAAACCGGCACCGACCAACGCATTCAGCGCTTGTTCGCGGTTGGCATCCGGCAGCACCACGGCGTGGTTTTTCGCGCCCATCATCGATTGCACGCGCTTGCCGTGCTTACCGGCCAGGTCATAAACGTGAGTACCGACGGCAGTCGAACCGACGAAGGAAACCGCCTTGATGTCTTTGTGGGTGCAGAGCGCGTCCACCACGTCCTTGCCACCGTGAACCACGTTGAGCACGCCCGCCGGAACGCCCGCCTCGATGGCCAGTTCCACCAGCAGCATGGTCGACATCGGGTCCTGTTCGGACGGTTTGAGCACAAAGGTGTTGCCGCAGGCGATGGCCATCGGGAACATCCACAGCGGAATCATCGCCGGGAAGTTGAACGGGGTGATGCCGGCGCAAACACCGATTGGCTGACGCAGGGTGTAGGTATCGACGCCGCCCGCGACGTTCTCGGCGAACTCGCCCATTTGCAGGCTACCGATGGAGCACGCGTGTTCGACGACTTCCAGGCCTCGGAAAATATCGCCTTCAGCGTCGGCAATGGTCTTGCCCTGCTCGTTGCTGAGCACCACGGCGATACGCTTGGAGTGTTCGCGGATCAACGCCTGGAGCTTGAGCATGATGCGCATGCGGGCGCCGATCGGCGTCAGCTTCCAGGTCTGGAAGGCGCGATGGGCGGCGCTGATCGCGGCGTCGACTTCCGAGGCTGTGGCAAACGGAACCTTGGCCAGTACTTGCTGAGTCGCCGGGTTGACGATGTCGTGCCACTCAGTGGTCTGGGACTCGACCCACTCGCCGTCGATCAACAGTTTGACGTTCTGGACAGTGGTTTCGTTGGGCGTGAGCGATGCGTTCATGCTGGTCTCCTGGACTTGTTGTTATGCAGGGAGCCAAGGCGAATAAGTCGCCTTGAGATGAGGCGTGTGTCGCGAATTGGTTGTCGGACTGTTTTTGGAGTATAGATGTGCAAACTTCTAATAAGAACGCACATAAAAGCCGGTCCATCATGCAAAAAAACATCACGTCTTTAGGTTCGCTGAACTGGGATGACCTCAAGTTTTTCCTCGAAGTGGCCCGCACCCGCAAGGCCAGCACCGCGGCCAAACGCCTGGCGGTGGACTACACCACCGTGTCGCGGCGTATCAGCTCGCTGGAAGCGGCATTGGGCACGTTGTTGTTCGAGAAGTCCCGGACCAGCGGTTTTGTCCTGACCGCTGAGGGTCAGCGTTTATTGGGTTACGCCGAGTCGATCGAGAGCACGCTGCACATGGCGTGCGAACAGGTTTCCGGTTCCGGCGTGGCGTTGTCCGGTCATGTGCGGATGGGTTGCACCGAAGGGTTTGGCAGCTTTTTCATCACCCCGCAGCTGAGCCATTTCGTCGACGCCTACCCGGCGATCTCGGTGGACATTCTGCCGCTGCCGCACTTCATCAGCCTGTCCAAACGCGAGGCGGACATCGTCATCGCCCTGGAGCGCCCGGAGCATGGCCCGTACGTCTGCTGCAAACTCTGCGACTACCGGTTGCAGCTTTACGCGACCCAGGACTATCTGGACAAACACCCACCGATCCGCCGCCCGACAGACTTGGGCAAGCATTCATTTATCAGTTATGTCGACGACCTGGCCTTCAGCTCGGAGCTGTTGTACCTGGCGAACGTGCTGCCCGGCGCCAGCGCCAACTTGCGCAGCACCAGCGTGATTGCGCAGTTCGTGGCAGCGCAGCAAGGGCGTTCGCTGGCGATCCTGCCGTGCTTCCTCGCGGCTCAGGATCCGCGGTTGCTGCCGGTGCTGCCGGAGGAAATCAACATCACCCGGCAGTTCTGGATGTACTGCCGGGAGGATCTGAGGAAGCTCAAGCGGATCACCCTGTTGTGGGATTACATCAGGGAGGTCACTGAACTGAATGGCCCGTTGTTACTGGGCGAGACGCGGGATCTTCGGTTTGCAGACTGAACGTCGGAGCAGCTAATCCGAGTGTGCTGACTAATTGGCAGCCTTTGCGGGTGACTTCCACCTGCTTGTAAACAACCTGATTGGCGCTGCGCGAATCGGCAATGATCGGCAAAGCAGAACGGGGATCGTCCAGGCGCAGGCTCAGAAGAAAATCGACATTACATTCCCACCATCGGCTATCAAGTAACTGCGCCACCAACTCTGGCGGGTGCCGATACTTGATGACCTTCGCCGGAATCCCGGCGACAACCGCATAGGGCGGCACATCGTGGGCAACCAGTGCGCGGGTGGCGATGATGGCACCCGTGCCCACCGTGACACCTTCCATGATCATGGCGCCATGTCCGATCCAGACGTCGTCGCCGATCGTTACATCAACGATCTCTGGTTCGAAGGACAGTTTTGTACGGGTAAATTGGAAGGGGTGCGAACTGACCCAATCGGACGGGTGGGTATTTTTGTCCTGTCCGATGTAGCAGTCATTTCCAATCGAACAAAACCGTCCTATCGAGGACACCGCGGACAGCACGCAACCACTTCGAATGTAAGTGTGGGCACCAATGCTCAACCGTTTGGTGCCGACCACCACATGACCGAGCGAAACATTCTCTTCCACCAGCAACGTGGTTTTGGCGTTAAGCGATGACACCCCGCCAGCGATCTTGCATTTATGCTGGCGAAGCCATTTTTTCCAGAAGTGGTTGCGGCAGTAATTTATTATTTTTTCCATGTGGCAGTCGTCGTGTTCCGTTCATCTACGGGGGTATGAATCCCCCCAAAAAGAATAATTAAAAAGAGGGTCGGCCGATCAATCGGCGCTCACCACAATCGACACCCGGCGGTTTTCGGTTCGACCGGCCGCGTTGTCGTTGGAGGCTACCGGCTCACTGCTGCCAAAGCCCCTTAGCTGGATATTCTGCTCTTTCATGCCAACCGCGATCAGGACCTTGCCGACGCTGTTCGAGCGGCGCAGGGACAGCTGTTCGTTGTAGGTCTCTTTGCCCGACGCATCGGTGTGACCATCAACCCGCACCCGATCGATCCCGACACCCAGCAACGCCTTGCCAATGCGCTCGACGATCTCGGTGCTCTGCGGATTCAGACTTTCGACATCACTGCCAAACAACACTTTGCCGGACAAGCCAAACGCCCAGCCCTCGTCGGTCAACTCGAAACCTTGCTGTTGCAGCACTGCAACCTGTGCCGGACTCAAACCTTTTTGTGGTGCCGTCTGGCAACCGGTCAGTGCCAGCAAAGCCATGAACAAGGGGATCGCAAGAAATCGCAGATTGAATGAGAACACGAACATTAGCTCCTGGTTTGAACATCGGCGACAGGGTGCTCCGACCCTGACGTGTGCTGTGCACCTCTGGAAAAGCGTTTGGCCTGGTACATGGCCGCATCGGCAGCATTGAGCAGAGCACCCGGTGTCGCACCATGATCCGGGTACACGGCAATGCCGATGCTCAGAGAAGTCAAAACCTGAGTATGACCCGGCAACGGGATCGGCACTTCCATGCTGGCAATGATTTTATCGGCGATCCGCTCGGCGTCTTCGGTCTTGTGCAGCGGTGTCAGCAGGACAGCAAACTCGTCCCCCCCAAGACGCGCCACCAGATCCTCTTCGCGCAGTTGCGCGCGAACCCGATTGGCGACTGCGACCAACACTGCATCGCCAGCGGCGTGACCGAAGGTGTCGTTGATTTCCTTGAACCGGTCACTGTCGAGAAACAGCACCGCTACCCGCTCGTTGAGCTTGTTGGCGTTGCGCAGTGCACGAATCAATCGGCCTTCGAAAAACGCCCGGTTCGGCAACCCGGTGAGGCTGTCATGACTGGCCTGGTGGGCGAGGGTTTCATTCTCGCTTTGCAGGTGGGTTTGCCAGGATTCGAGTTCATCGAGCAGGGCATTGAAGTCATTGCCCAGGTTATCGAGTTCGGCGATGTCGGCAGGCGGTACACGCTGGTCGAAGGCACGTTCGCTGCGCGCGGCGTGCGCCACGAACGCCAGACTGCGCAGCGGCCCTGTGATCCCGCGCAGTTGTCGGCGAGCCAGATAAAGCGCTACCCAGGCACTGGCGGCGGTGCACAGAACGATGCCCACCAGACCGCTGAGCAAGAAGCGCATCAGGCTGCCGCCGTGGCCGATCAGCAGAGTGCTGCCGATTTCCTGACCTTGATGGATGATCGGCATGCTGATGGGCTCTTCCAGAAAGGCTTTGGCCATCTGCATTTCGAGATCAGAGAACAATCCGGTTTCCGGTCGCTGCCAACGCGCCAACAACTTGCCTTGCAAGTCCAGCACTTGGGCATCCGCCACTTCTTCGGTGGAGGCGATCAGTGCCAGCGCTTCAGTGGCGGCGGCTTTATCGTTGAACACCACGGCAGCTTCCACGGTGTAGTTGATGGATCGTGCGATCAGGTGCAGGTTGTGGTCGGCATAGACCCGCAACGCCAGGACGCCGAGCAGCGTCAGCGAGATGCTGGCCATGGCCACGCCGACCAGCGCGACGATCAAATGACCGCGGCCAATGACCGAACGCAAGGTCGGACGTCTGCCCGGCTTGAATAGACTCATGGCGCCGCCGGTTTACGGCGGGACAGTTGCAGCACACTTGGGTGAATTCGCACGCCGCTGCGGGCGACGGAATCGAGGTTGACCTCAAAGGACACTTGTTCATCGCCGACACGCAAACAGAACAGACTGCCGACGGTGCATTGATCGTCGCTTTCGCTGATGCTCAACACCGGATGCCCGCTCAGCGAAGCGAACAACCCGCTGCGCTCTTCGCTGGTCAATTTGCCGATGTACACCGCGTCGCACTCACTGACAATGGATGGGTTGTCGGCCAGCAGGCGGCGCACGGTAACGGGTCGGCCGGTGGCCTGGGTGGTGCCCTTGACCAGGTCGTCGGTGTATTCGGTAGGGCCGACGATGCACAAACGAAGTTGTGCGGGCTCAACTGGCCAGCGGGCATAGCTGAGTATCCCAAGTACAACCTGCGTGACCGATTTGGCGCGCTGGTCGGCCATGCCTGGTGGTGTTTGCGCTTGAGCGAAAACGAAGCCGCTCAGCAAACAGAGAAAGCCTGCAAGTACGGCCTGCTTGCAGCCAGCAACGCACTCTGTCATCCAGACAGCCACCTTCATGCAGGGATTCTCTTCGATCGTAACGGGAGGGTGCCGCAACGATAGCACAGCGCTGAAACACCAGCGAGGCCACGTACGACGGCACTTCGGACAGTTTCCGGCGTCCGGTGCCGCCGCCATTTATTGCCTCGGCTCGACGGCCTCTTCCAACTCCAGCATCAACCCGCTCAACCGCTTGACCTTGCGTCGCACGGCCTCTTCAAACACTCCGGCACGTGGCTCGATCAATGTGAACCAGTCCTTGGCCCGGGTAATGCCGGTATAGATCAGCTCCTTGGTCAGAACCGGGTTCAGGGCGTCCGGCAAAATCAGCGCCGTATGGGCAAACTCGGAGCCCTGGGATTTGTGCACGGTCATGGCGTACACGGTTTCGACATCATTGAGCCGGCTCGGCAGGACAAAATGCACGCCACCCTGGCCATCATTGCGCGGAAAGGCCACGCGCAATACCTGACGACCCGCCTCGGGGCCATCGCGCTCTGGCAGCTTGAGGGCAATGCCGATGTCGCCGTTCATCAAACCCAAGCCATAGTCGTTACGGGTCATCAGCACCGGCCGGCCTTCGTACCACTGCTGATTGCTGTCGATCAACCGGGCCTTGAGCAACGCATCGGTCACGCGCTGATTCAAGCCCTCCACCCCCCATGGCCCTTTGCGAACGGCACACAACAACTGGAAGGCGTCAAAGGCTTGCAGCACCTGGCGTGCCCAATCGGTCCAGCGTGAATCCTCAAGCGAGCTGTCGGGCGATGGCCGCAGGTGGCGCAGCAGGCTGAGGTAATGCCGGTAGCCTTGCGGCCCATCACCATGACCTTCGAGCAACAA
This sequence comes from Pseudomonas sp. BF-R-01, assembly GCF_019946615.1. Lineage (NCBI taxonomy): Bacteria > Pseudomonadati > Pseudomonadota > Gammaproteobacteria > Pseudomonadales > Pseudomonadaceae > Pseudomonas > Pseudomonas sp. BF-R-01. The sequence continues at coordinate 8,807 of NZ_JAGYFX010000100.1, read as the reverse complement.
GCGTTCCAGCGCCCGGTCCTGTTCACCCTTGAGGGGCAGGGAAAATACATCGCCGTGGCTTCGAGCCGCCAGCAGCTGCCGAGCTTCTTCGGGTTGTTGCCGGTTGACCCAGCGCGCCAGTTGGCCAATGCCGCTTCCCTCGCCGAACCGGCGCGAGTGACGCAGCATCACCACTTGCTGGGCCAGCGGATGAGTCCCCTGAGTGTCTTCTTGCAAACCACTGGCTGCGAGATTTTCACCACTGACCGTTTCCAGCCACTGACGCGTCTGCGGGCTATACCAACCGGCCTCGGCGTCGCGGCACAGATCACCCAGCACAGCGCCGGCCTCCACCGAGGCCAGTTGGTCCTTGTCACCCAGCAGAATCAGTCGTGCATGGGCCGGCATCGCGTCGAGAAGATTGGCCATCATCTCCAGGTCGATCATCGAAGCTTCATCCACCACCAGCACATCCAGCGGCAAACGGTTACCGGTGTGATGACGGAAATGTCGCGTACCGGGCCGACTGCCGAGCAGACGGTGCACGGTGGTCACGTCTGACGGAATTTTATCTCGCACGGCTTCAGCGACTTCCAGCGTGCGGACTTGTTGGCTGATGGACTCCGTCAACCGTGCCGCAGCTTTCCCGGTGGGGGCGGCGAGACGGATGCGCAACGGTTTGCCAGCCTCCACCGCCGGCGCCTGAAGCAATGCCAGCAAGCGCACGACCGTGGTGGTCTTGCCCGTCCCCGGGCCGCCGGTGACGATGCTGAAGGCACTGCGGGTCGCCAAGGCACACGCGAGTTTCTGCCAGTCGATCAGCTCGCCAGGCTTGGCCTGGCCGAACAAACCGACAAGACGTTGGGGCAGATCACTCGGTGTGGTTTCGTGTTCGGCCAGACGCACACGCAGGGCGTCATCGATACGCCGCTCGTAAGCCCAATAGCGGCGCAGATAAAGGCGTTTTCCCGACAGTACCAACGGCCTTTGTTGAGCCGTTTCACGCCTGTCTGCTGCCAATGCGACCAGATTGCTGGCGGCCAGTACCTTGCACCAATGGGCGCCGTCCAGCGCCTCGAGCAATTGTGATGGCAGCAGCATCGCGCCACTTTGCAGATCGCCTTCCGGGGGCAATGACAGTGCGAAGTCAGGCTCTTTCAGGGTTTCGATCAGATCCAGGCAGACATGGCCGTGGCCCAATTGGTGACTGGTCAATGCCGCAGCCAGCAGCACCAGAGGGTCATCGTCGGGAGCGAGTTCGTGCAAGAACGCAACGAAGGCCTTGTCCAGCGCTCGCAACCAGCCCCGCTCTACCCAACGGGTGAGCAGCAGCAACAAGTCATCGGCGCGACTCAACGGTGCCAGACTCGCCAGACTTTCCGCTGCCAATGGCGTCGGCAGCAAATCGGCGAAGGTGCGACTCATAGCAGTACTCCCTGTTCCCAGGCGGGTTCGGCCTTGGGTTCTGGCTTGCCCTGGAACAGCCGGTCAAGACGCTCGATCAGTTCTCTTGGCGGACGGGCGAAATACACGCCCTGACTGGATGCGCGGGTGCCACGCAGGAACAGATACAGCGCCCCACCGACGTGCCGGTCGTAATCGTAATCGGCAAGCCGCGCCTTGAGTTGGCGGTGCAGGGCCAACAGGTACAGCACGTATTGCAGGTCGTAGCGATTGTCCAGAATCGACTGCTCCATGGCTTGCTCGGTATAGGCCATGTCATCGACGCCCAGCCAGTTGGATTTGTAATCGGCGACGTAATAGCGACCATCATGCTCGAACGTCAGATCGATGAAACCTTTGAACATGCCATTGAGCAGCACCGGTTCGGCTGCAACACGGGCAACGCCGTTGTGGGTGTATTGGCGGACCAGTTCGTCGAGTTTGAGCACATCGACTTTATGGCTGGCGAACCAGAATTCCATCTCGACGCGGTACTGGGTCAATTGCTCGAATATCACTGGCGCCTGTCCGGCACCGATGTGCAGCGGGGACTTGAGCAGGTGCTGCAGCCAATCGCTCAGCGTGGTGATCCAGCCTTCCCAGCCACGACGGTTGCAGCGGCGGGCAATGGCATCTTCCACGGCTTGTGGTATGGCGGCAAAACCTTCGTTACCGGCCCATTCAAGCAAACCATGGAGAAAGGTGCCGGGATTCGGACCCCGAGGGAAGCGATGGATATCTGCACCGCCAGCGACCACTTCTCGCGGCGCTTCCGGGTCAAGGCGCTCGTCGTCAAACAGCTTTTGCGCTTGCGGGTTTTCCGGTGCTTCGTCACTGCCCACGCTCAGGCTGTCGCCAATGCGCAGGGCGCTGTAGGAGGCAATCCACCAGTTTTCGCTGGCCTTGCGTTTGGGAATCAGCGGGGCAAGCAATGTCGCATCGTTTTGCGGCGGGTGGTAATGCTCGGCGGTTTCTTCAGGCATTTCACTGTAGTTCAGCGCCGGACAGTCCTGCTGCAAGTCTTCAAGCCAACGCGTCAACCCCGCCGATTCGGTCAATGGCGCACCACCGCCCAGCAAATAACCCAGTGCCGAAAGGTGCAGCACCGAGCTGTTGTTATTGCCGCGCTTGAGGTCCGTAACACCGAGCCAACAGGCATGTTGTGCACGGGTCAAGGCCACATACAACAAGCGCAGATCCTCGGCCAGGCGCTCATGATCGGCCAGCGCGATCAACTCGGGTGTCGGCTTCAACGTCACCTGGGCCTTGCCGGTCTCGTCGTGGTAATGCAGCGGCAAGCGGCTGCCGTCGACCGGCTTCGCCGAACACACGAACGGCAGGAACACCAGCGGATACTCAAGCCCCTTGGACTTGTGAATCGTCACGACCTTGACCAGTTGCTCGTCGCTCTCCAGACGCAGTATCTGCTCTTCACCAGCCTGGCCGGACAACGCCAGGTGTTCGGATAAATGCCGGATCAACGCTTGCTCGCCATCGAGTTCGGCGGCCGCCTGTTGCAACAGTTCGGACAAGTGCAACAGGTTGGTCAGTACACGCTCGCCGTCGCTTCGCGCAATCAGTGCCTGAGGTAGCTGGAAGTCATGCAGCAAACGACGCAGCATCGGCAGCACACCCTGTTTGCGCCAGAGTTCGCGATAACCGCGGAACTGCATGACCCGCGCTTCCCACGCCAACTCGTCCTGATTCAAGCGCTCCAGCTCAGCCAGCGACAGATTCAGCGTGATACAGGCCAACGCCGCTCGCAGCGGACGCTCGACATCCGGCTCGGCGCAAGCCTTGAGCCAGGTCAGCAGGTCGTGAGCTTCCTGTGCGGCGAACACCGAGTCCTTGTCCGACAGATACACGCTGCGCACGCCCCGGGCCGTGAGTTCGGCGCGCACGGCCTGAGCCTCTTTGCCGTCACGTACCAGGATCGCAATATCCGCTGGCAGCAAGCCTTTGAAGTCCTTGCCGTCCTGGATGAAACCCGCCAGGCCTTGTTGCCCGCCATTGAGCAAAGCGGTGATTTCGCTGGCGCAAGCAGCGGCTAATTGCTGTCGGTAAACGGCGCCGGACAATGGTTGTTCGGCGGGCAGATGCCAGATGTTCAGAGCGGGTACAACCTGACCCTTAACCTGCAAAACTTCTTTGCGGCCCTGGGAGGCGACCGGCAGGAACGGCACCGGATTTTCGCCACTTTTTTCACGGAACAGAAATGCGCCCCGCCCCGCTTCCCGCGACTCGGCGCGCTCGAACACATGGTTCACCGCATCGACCATGCCATGGCTGGAACGGAAGTTGGTGCCCAGGGTATGCAGCCGGCCAGTGGTGGCCTGGCGGGCACGCAGGTAGGTATAGATGTCGGCACCACGGAAGGCGTAGATCGCCTGCTTCGGGTCGCCGATCAGGAACAGGCCGCATTCAGGATTGTTGTCCTCGATACGATAGATGCTTTCGAAGATCTGGTACTGAACCGGGTCGGTATCCTGGAACTCGTCGATCAACGCTACCGGAAATTGCTCGCGGATCAGGGTTGCCAAACGTTCGCCACCCTCGGCTTGCAACGCGGCATCGAGGCGCAGCAGCATGTCATCGAAACCCATTTCCGCGCGGCGACGTTTTTCCTCCTCGAACCGCGCGCCTACCCACTGAGCGGCGTGTTGCAGGACTGCCGCATCGGGGGTCGGCAAACTGTCGAGACTGGCCTTGAGGCCAGGCATTGCGCCCAGTCCCGGGTGATTGGGCACTTCGCCTTTTTTCCACGCCTCAGCCATGCCATCAGGCGTCAGGCGAGTGAAGCCGGTGCCAATATCCAACTGCTCAAGCAATTCATCTTCGGCCCAGGCTTTTATCTTTTCGAACCAGGGTTCGAAATAGCGTGCCTGCATCTTCCGACCGTCGACGTTTTTACTCGCGACGCCCTCATGACAGATGGCAAGCAACTCGTCCGCCCATTGACGCCAAGGCATTTTAAGTTCGAGCAACGCAGCCCGTCGCTCCTGCAGACACTCAGTGATCAGTTCGACAGGCTCTTTGCCTTCAGCGCTGTGGCGCTCACTGGCGAACAAACCACGAACTCGCGGCAACAGCGCTGCGGGCCCGCCCCAATTACCGCGCACCCAATTCAGCGCATCGCCTTGCATCGGGTAACAAAACAATCGCCAGTAATCGCGCAGAACCTCGCCGAGCAAATCACTGTGATCGGTTTCCAGGGTCTGGGTAAACAGGCTGCCACTGTCGAACGCGTGCTCGCGCAACATGCGCTGACACCAACTGTGGATGGTCGAGACAGCTGCTTCGTCCATCCACTGAGCAGCGATGTCCAGACGGTTTGCGCATCCGGACCACTGCTCGGGAAGGTATTGTTCACGCAGCTCTGCAATCAGGGCATCCGGCGCCGGTGTTTCATCGCGGAAAAATCGTGCGGCTTCGGCAAGACGCGTTCGAATACGTTCGCGCAGCTCTTTGGTCGCGGCGTCGGTGAACGTCACAACGAGGATTTGCGGCGGTAACAGTTCACGTCCAAATCCGCTCGATTCCCCGCCGTGGCCCAAGACCAGACGCAGGTACAACGCGGAAATAGTGAAGGTCTTGCCGGTCCCGGCACTGGCCTCGATCAGTTGACTGCCGCGCAGCGGGAACGCCAGGGCCAACGGTGTCTGGCTGGTCATGAGCGCGGCTCCTCGTTGGTCAATGAGCGCCAAGGCGCTTCCAGCATTGGCTTGTACAAGGCGTTGCACCAATCGGCGAAGGTCTCGTCGGCAATCAGTGCGTCATAGTCAGCAAACTGCCGGGCGAGCGCGGGACTTTCGCGGCGCTCGCCATCAGTGGTCAAACCGTCGCCTTCATAGGCCTTGCGAGCAGCGGCGTCGGCTTTGGCAGGATCAGTCTGGGCCAGCCAGGCAAACGCGGTTTTTACTGCAATGGGTAGAGGTTGACGCATGCCTGCTTGCCAGGCCATCAGCAGGTCGCTCAAGGTCCGGAATGCAACATCCTTCTCCATCGGACCGAGCAGCAGGCTGTCGTCACTGGCCACCAGCGCAGTGGTCATGGCCATTCCACTGGCGCTGGCAACCAGATGATTGACCCATGACCGTGTCAGACGATGCCATTTGCGAGACTTGATCGAGCCGATGCTGTTGGGAATCGTGGTGACCGACAGCAAACCACCGTCAGCTCGCTGATGCAGACCACTGAGCCAACCTTCGAGGCGCAGCCCTTGCAGCTCAAGACTCACAGGTAAAGCGCTGGTGAGCGGTGTCGGCCATAGGGCCAAAAGCTGTTGATAACGCTGCAGCAGATCCGGCAATGGCTCGATCAATTCCCGTTGCAGGCATTCGCCAAAGCCGGCCATGGGCAGCAGGCCGCTGTTTTGCAGACGCTTGGCCTGCGCCTCCAACGCCTGATCGGACTGATCCAGATGCTCCAGCGCGGCGTCGAGCAAACTGTCGCTGAGGCTGTAGCGTTGCAGCGCGTCGAGGACAAATGGCTCCTCATCGGCAAGCGGCACTTCAGCCGCTTCAAAGAACACCTTCAGCCGCTGACTGAAGAAGTGTCGCACCGGGTTGCGCAGAAAGTCCTGCAGTTGGCCAAGGCTTAGCGGCTCCTCCTGAACATAGGGGGCGAGGATGCCGTTATCGGCTGCCGACTCAACAGCATGATGAAGCACCTGCCATTCGCTAGCGTAGCTGAACAAGTCATCGCCTTCGTGGAAATAGCGGGCACTGAACGGCTGTAACGGGTGCTCCTGAGTCATTGCCTCAAGCAAGTCTTCATCGGCATTTTGCAGTCGCCATCCGCTGGCCAGATGGTCGCGCAGTTGGCCAATCAGCACAGAAGCCGGGCGTTCGCTGTTATCGCGAATGCTGCGGCCAACCCAACTGATGTAGAGCTGGTTACGCGCTGACAATAGCGCTTCCAACAACAGATAGCGGTCGTCTTCGCGCCGGGAGCGATCACCCGGACGGTAATCGCTGCCCATCAGGTCGAAGTCCAGTGGCGGTTGCGCACGCGGATAATCGCCATCATTCATCCCGAGCAGGCAGACCAGCTTGAACGGGATCGCGCGCATGGGCATCAGGGTGCAGAAGTTAACTGCACCGGCGAGAAAACGTTGGGACAAGCGCCCCTGATCGAGACCGGCGAGCCAGGCTTCACGAACTACGGTCAACGGCAACTCGTCATGCAGACCGACAGACTCACAGGTCTCAAGCCAGGTTTCACGCAACTCTTCGAGCTGGGCAAGCAAGTAGTCGTCGTGCTCATTACTGGCCTGGAAAAACAACTGCACCAACGCTTGCAGGCGCATCCCCCATTGCAGGGGCGGCGCAGGTCGGGTGAGCTCCTGGTGAGCAATTTCAAGCGCATCCAGGAGCGCCACTAATGGACCTATCAGCGCGGCGTCCAGACCACCAATCTCATCGTAGGGCTCGATACCTTGGCAGGCACTGGCGCTGCCGACTGCATACCCAAGCAACATCCGCCGCAAGCCGAATCGCCAACTGTTTTGCTCCAGTTCCTGCGGCAATCCAAGCCCAGCTCGTTGCTCTGCGCTCATGCCCCAGCGGATGCCCGCGCCTTCGATCCAGCGATGCAGGGTCGGCAGGTCACGTTCCTCTACACCAAAGCAAGCGCGCAACGCTGGAACGTCCAGCAGATCAAGGATCTCACTAACGGGGAAGCGACTGTCGGGCAGTTTGAGCAGGTGTTCGACAGCAATCAGCAACGGGTCACGACCGCGCTGGCCTTGATCTGCGAGCGTGAATGGAATGAAGCGTGGGTCATGGCGTTCAAGCTGGCCGAACACGGCACGAATATGCGGTGCATAACTGTCGATGTCCGGAACCATCACGATAATGTCGCGCGGTCTTAACCCAGGATCAGCACTGAAGCGTGCGAGCAACTGATCGTGAAGTATCTCTACTTCGCGCTGAGCACTGTGGGCAATGTGAAAACGGATCGATTGATCCGCGTCTGTATCGACTGCTGGCCAGCGTTCGCGCGTTTCATTCAGAGGACGCAATTCGAGGATGTCGTCCTGCAGCTGGTTCAGCAGGTTCTGTGGCTGGCTGTCACTGAACAGATCAATGCGCCCATCACGAAACGCCGAGCGATAGCTGTTGGGATCGTCATAGCTGTCGAGCAGATTAATGTAGTCCCGCCCTTGTTTACCCCACGCTGCCAACAGCGGATGTGCATGCTGATGCAGGGTTTGAGAATCCAGCACGACCGGCATGCCACTCTTGCGAGCCTGACGTTTGTATTGATGCCGTAACAGGTCTTTATCAGCGACGATGTCCGCCCAATGGTGACGACACGGGTTGTGCACGCAAAGCAGAACCTGGCTGAAACGGGCCAGTCCGGCGAGTGCTTCCAGAGCCTGAGCGGGAAGCGAAGAAATCCCGAAAACGATCACTCGGGATGGTAATCCGTCGGGGGCGACATCGAGGTTGTTAATGCGCTCGATAAATCGTTGATGGACGCCAGCACGACTTTGCGACATGCCTTGCTCCCCCACATCCAGCAACAACGCACGCCACAATTCCGCCTGCCAGCAGTTGGCCGGGGTCAGGGGTTTCGCTTCACCCCGACCGTTGCGTAATTGATGACGACCGTCAGCCCAGTCTTCAAGCCAGTCGGCTCGGTACACCTGATATTGGTCGAACAGGTCTGCCAGCCGCTCAGCCAGTTGATAGCGTTTGCGCAGATCGGTGTCATTGGTCAGAAAGCGTTGCAGAGGTTCGAAGTGGGGCTGACCTATCAACTGCGGAAGCAGCCGCATGAGTCGCCAGGTCAGCGGGGCCTTATCGAGCAATGACTTGGCGGGAATTTCATCTCGACCAAGCACCATGCGATAGAGCTGCCACATGAAGCTGCCCGGCAACTGCACGTCGATGGCTGCGGCGATTCCGCAGCCGCCCATATCGTCCTCTTCCGGGTCTTCTGCCAGTGCCAGCTTTAGCCACTGGGCGATGCCGTTGCTCTGCACCAGAGCGATTTCATTTTCCAAGGGAGCCAGCGGGTATCGCCGCATCCAGCTGACCACCAGGCTGCGCAGCTCGTCCAGGCGGTTACCGTGAACCACCATAAAACCAGCACTGAGGGACGTCGCGTCCGGCATAAAGGCTTCCTTGGAGAAATACAAAAGCTAGGGCCGAACCTTAGCATTGTCGGGAGACTGTGACAGCCGGGAGCTGTCCGGTAATGCTGTACGAACTTTCCTGCGGACAAAACAAAACCCCAACTGCTTTCGCAATTGGGGTTTCGGAATTTAATCTTGACGATGACCTACTCTCACATGGGGAAACCCCACACTACCATCGGCGATGCATCGTTTCACTGCTGAGTTCGGGATGGGATCAGGTGGTTCCAATGCTCTATGGTCG
>NZ_JAGYFX010000010.1:0-103345 GCF_019946615.1 Pseudomonas sp. BF-R-01 | reverse complement strand
CCGCGAAGCTTTTGGCGGTCTTGATGACCCCTTCGCGGGCAAGCCTCGCTCCTACACGGGGGGCGGTTATTTCTTCATGATTGATGTGAACAGGTCCGACTCCAGGAATCGTTGTAGCCACGCCTGCAACCGCACGTAAGGCGTCTGCCCGAACCATTCGCGATCGACATGGGCGAACTGCCGTACGAACGGCATCAACGCCACATCCGCCAGGCTCGGATGCGCCGCCAGCAAGTAATCGCGACCCTCCAGCAACGCCTCCAGCCTGCGCAAGAACACCTCACCCTCGCTGCGATAAAACGCCATTGGCTGCTCGGGATAACGCTCGGCGTACTTGTAACGATTCAGGTGCACTTTGAACACCTGATCGTTCTCTTCGATCAACGCGGCGATCTGCGCTTGCCCCACAGGATCATCCTTGAGCAACCAGTCCTGCGGATCGTTCTGCGCCAATGCCCAGTGCATGATCGCCAGACTCTCATCGATCACTTGGTCGTCGACGCTCAGCACCGGCACCGTGCCTTTGCTCGATAGCACGAGCATCTCGGCAGGCTTGGCCTTCAGGCTGACCTCGACGATGTTCACCGCAACGTCCGAGTAACGCAGGGCCATCCGCGCCCGCATGGCGTACGGGCAGCGGCGGAAGGAGTACAGCGTGGTCATTTCACCTCCAGGGTACTCAGGCCGTTGCCCTGGCGATGGACCTGGATCTGCACCGGGATCCGTTCGTGCATTTCCTGGACGTGGGAAATTACCGCGACCTTGCGGCCCTGAGCCTGCAAGCCATCGAGGGCGTCCATCGCGAGTTGCAGGGATTCCGGATCGAGGCTGCCGAAGCCTTCGTCGATGAACAGCGATTCGATTTTCAGCGTGCTCGACGCCATCGAAGCCAGACCCAATGCCAGGGCCAGCGACACCAGGAACGTCTCGCCACCCGACAACGAATGCACCGAACGCAGCTCATCGCCCATCTCGGTGTCCATCACCAGCAAGCCCAGCATGCTGCCGCCGCGTTTGAGGCGATAGCGCCGCACCAGTTGCCGCAACTGCACGTTGGCATGATGCACCAGCAGGTCGAGGTTGTAGGCCTGGGCGATCTTGCGGAAGGTGTCGCCGGTCGCGGAGCCGATCAAGGCATTCAAGCGCGCCCAGCGTTGATACTCGCTGTAAGCGTCGGCGATCTGTTGCGCCAGGGCCTGATTGGCGTTCTGCCGGCGCTGGTCCTCGGCCTGTTCGGCGCGCAGTTCGGCGCAACGGTGTTCGCTGGCGGCAAACTGGTTTTGCAGTTCGGTCAGGGCGGTGTCCAGTTGCGCGGCATCGAGATTACCGTTGTGCTGCGCCTGATGACTGGCCAGACGCTTGTCGCGTTCCTGCAACAACACCTTGGCTTGTTCGATGGCTTTTTCGTTGTGCTGCAACCGTTGACGCAATTCGCTGACCTGTTGGTCGTCGACGCTCAGCAACTGCTCAAGGCCGCCGTCATCCAGTTCCGGATGCAAGGCACGCCAGTCGGCAATCTTCAGGCCCAGTTCACGATCTTCGCTTTCAAGGGCAAGCAGGCGGTCTTGCTGCGCTTTCAGTTCCGCTGCCAATTGCACCAGGTGCGTGCGCACCGATTGCAGTTCCTGACTGACGGTCGCATGGGCATTGCGCGCCTGTTCGACGGCTTGATCCAGTTGCTGTTGCCAGTGTTCGGCGCTGCTGTGGGAACCGAGCAGTTGCGTCAGTTGCTGCTGGCAAGCCTGTTGCTGCTCGGTGAGCGTGGTGAACTGGCGCTGAGCGGTTTCCAGCTGCTGGACGCGGGTCAGTTGACGATCCTGTTCCTTCTCCAGCGTCTGCTGGCGTTGTAGCTGTTCGCTCAGTTCATCGCGTTGCTGGTCGAGTTGCTCCAGGCGCTGGGCGATCTGCCGGTCGAGCTGCATGAAGGTCGCAGCCGGTTCGTTGCGCAAGGCGTCCAGTGTGTCGGCCGGGAGCAGGGTGCTGAAGGCGATCAGCTCTTCGTCCAGGCGCTGACGGTCATTGCTCAACTCGCGTTGCTGGTTGGCCAGGTGCTGGGTCGCCTGCTGACTCGCGGATTCGGCGTTGCGCAGTTGCTGTTGCAGGCGCGTGGCGTCCTGTTGCAGGGTGAGCAGGGCGGTCTGGCGCTGTTCGTCCTGCGTGATGCTTTGGTTCAACTGGCTGTTTTGCTGGTTCAACCAGGCATCGCGTTTGGCGCTGTCCTGGGTGAAAAGCTGCGCGGATAACGGGTGCGCATCGAGGCTCGGGGCCAGGCTTTGCTGCTGAGCGAGCAGTTGCTCCTGCTGTTGCAGCAATTCCTTCTGTTGCGCAATCACGCCACCGACTTCGGTACGCAGGTCGGTGAGTTTTTCCTTGAGCGAATCCACCGCTTTTTGCGCGTTGGCCTGTTCGCTTTCATCATGGCGGCCGAGGCTTTGCAGCAGCGCTTCGGGCTGATGATAAGGATGGTCCGGGCTGCCGCAGACCGGGCAGGGCTGATCGTCCTGCAATTGCTCGCGCAGCTCTTCGACACTGGCGCTGCGTGCCAGACGCTGACGTTCCAGCAGTTCGCGGGTCACCGTCAGGGTCTGTTCGGCCACGGTCAATTCGTTTTTGGTTTTCACCCCGTCCTGGGTCAGGCGGTCGCGCTCCTGCTGGGCAACGGTTTGACGTTGCTGCAATTCGGCGATGCGCTTGTCCAGTTCCTGCTGGCCAGTCCACAGCCGCGTCAGCTCTTCAATGGCGCGCAGTTGCTTGCGGTTGTCCTGCAACAGAGTGCCCAGCAGCTGGATCTGTTCGGCCACCGCATCAGGCTCGGCGCCGGCCTCTTTGTAGAGCACTTCCAGATTCTGTTTTTGCGCCGCCAATTCCTCGGCGGCGTGGGTGGCGTTCTGCTCCAGAGAGGCCAGTTCCGCCTGCCCCTTGTTCAGGCGATTGCCGATCAGCATCAATTGTTGCAAGCGGTCGCGGTAGGCGTTCCAGGCATCGCTGAGCGGCGCCAGATGGGTGCTTTGCTCAAGTTCGGCGGCAATCCGTTGCAGACGCTCGGCAACCCGATTCTGCTGCTCAAGCAAACCTTGAATCGTCTGTTGGCCTTCGGAGCAGGCCCGTTCCGCTTGCTGCTTGAGGTCGGCGCTGAGGCCGGTGTCCTTGATCAGGCGGGCGAGGGTGCTTTGCGCCTCAAAGGCCTGACGCAGCAGTGGCGCGCTTGAAGTGTGTTGGCTTTGCGCCTCGATCAGCGCGGTTTGCGCCGCGCTGAGACTGTGTTCGAGTTGCGTCTGACGGGTTTGCAGATCCTGTTCTTGCCCGGTGTGCTGCTGGATCTGCGCGGCCAGCGGCGTGAGCTGGGCGGTCAGTTCGGTCTTGCGGGCGAACTGGTGCCGTTGTGGTGCCAGTTGTTCCAGTCGAGTCAGCTTCAAGCGGTCGCTGGCCAGGTTTTCCCAATCCTGCCGGGCGCTGGTCAGTTGCTCGGTGGCGCTGAGCTGCTCGTCCTGCAATTGGCGCAGCTCTTTCAGCCAGGTGTGTTGCAACTCCAACTGTTTGAGTTGCGCCTGTTGAGTCTTCAATTGCTGCTGTGCTTCGTTGAAGCGTTCATCCAGTTCTGCGCGGGCTTCGGTCGACAGCGGCGTGACGCCGGTGGCCTGATCCTGCAACAGCTTGTGCGCTTCACGGGCCTCTTTGGCCTTGTCGAAGGCGCGACGGCCGAGACGCGTGTAGAGCGCGGTGTCGGTGAGTTTTTCCAGCAGTTCGCTGCGTTCGTTGTCGTTGGCCTTGAGGAACGCACTGAATTCGCTCTGGGCCAGCAACACGGCACGGGTGAATTGTTCGAAGTTCAAGCCCAGGACAGCTTCGAGCTGGACCTTGAATTCGACCTTCTGACTGGCCAGCAGTTGATCCAGATCGATGTCGCGCAGGCTCTGACGGCTGTGTTGCAGCTTGCCGCCGGCCTTTTCCCGGGCGCGATTGGCTTCCCAGCGCGCGCGGTAGCGACGGCCATCGATGCCGACGAAATCCACTTCGGCATAGCCTTCGCCCGTACCGCGACGCAGCAATGTGCGCGGGTCGCCGGTGCTGATTTCACCGTCGGCGTCCGGCGCTTTGGCCGACACTTGCGCGTTGCTCAACCGCGGCACGGCGCCGAACAGCGCCAGGCACAAGGCATCGAGCAAGGTGCTTTTGCCGGCACCGGTCGGCCCGGTGATGGCGAACAAACCGGCGCTGGCCAACGGCTCGGCGGTGAAGTCGATTTCAAATGGCCCGGCCAGGGAGGCGAGGTTTTTCAGGCGGATCGCGAGAATTTTCATGGCTGTTCGCTCTCCATTTGCACGTCTTGCAACAGCTCGGCGAAGTCCTTCAGCGTTTGCTCATCGACCTCGCTGCCGTAGTTGTCCTGCCAGGCGCGGCTGAACAATTCCTGGGGCGTGAGCTGGTCCAGTTCAACCAGGGTCGCACCGTCATCGAGGCCATCACGGCTGCCGTTTCCGGCGTACTCAGCGGCGATGCGCACCAGGCGCACGGCTTTGCCTTGCAGGGCGGTTTCGACCTGATGGCGCAAGTCGGGTTGTGGCTCGTCGAGGCGCACCCGCACTTCCAGCCACGGCTGCCGTTGAACGTCGGCGAGCAAGTCGATGTTCGGCAGGTCGCCCAGTTGCAGCAGGATGTCGGCCAGAGGCGCCGGGCCGATACGTTGCAGGTTGACGGCGCGGGGAATCAGTTTCGGTTCGACGCTGACCAGGGTTTCGCCGTCGAGCCGGACGTCGAGAATCTGATGCTGATAACCGATTTCGGAGAACGACAATGGAATCGGCGAGCCGCTGTAGCGAATGCGCTCTTCACCGTTGACCTTCTGCGGTTTGTGCAAGTGGCCAAGGGCAACGTAGCTGATGCTCGGGCCGAAGAGACTGGCGGGCAGCGCTTCGGCGTTGCCGATGATCAGGCTGCGCTCGGAATCTTCGGACACCGAACCGCCGGCCATGTGCGCATGACTGATGGCAATCAGCGCCTGACCTTTCTTGCGCTTGGCGTTGGCGGCTTCGATCAGCCATTCGTGAACCTGGCCAATCCCGCGCAGGTAGTTGTCGCCCAGGTGCGCGCCGGTCACTTCGGCAGGTCGCAAAAATGGCAACGCCAGGCACCAGGCGACGGTTTTGCCCTTGGCGTCCGGCAGTGGCAGCAGCAGGCGCTCGGCGTCGAGCTGGCCGTCATCCAGCCACAACACACGACCCAGCGCATGCGTGCGCAAACGGCGCATCAACGGTGCAGGCAATTCGATGCGCGAACCGGAATCATGATTGCCGGCGATCATCACGATGGTCAGCTTCGGCTGCTGTTCGTGGGCGCTGACGATGAAATCGTAGAGGCGTTCCTGGGCTTTGACCGGTGGATTGACCGTGTCGAAGATATCGCCGGCGATCAACAGCACATCGGGCTGGTCCAGTTTCAGTTGATGCAGCAGCCAATCGAGGAAACAGCCGTGCTCGAAATCGCGTTCCTGGCCGTGCAGGTTCTGCCCAAGGTGCCAGTCGGAGGTGTGAAACAGACGCAAGGCGAGCTCCGTAGGAAATAAAGTGATGGCCGCGAGGAAATTGACAGCGGCGAAAGGGGAGAGAGTTTACGGGTAAAGCGACACCAAACCTACTGCAGGAACTGGCCACCACAACCTCAAGGGCCTCTTCGCCGGCAAGCCTGGCTCCTACAGGGATTCGCGCCGCCCCCGGCCTTGTAGGAGCGAGGCTTGCCCGCGAAGGCGGCCTTGAGCGCGACGCGGAACTCGGGATCGCTTCGCCGGCAAGCCGGCTCCTACAGGATTGGCGTTACTTCGGGTAGAGCGGTGGCAGGCCGCTGTCGCCGACCGGGTCTTGAACCCGCTCGGCAATCGGGATTGCCTTGATCGCGCGCCACAGCTCTTCACCTTGCCAATGCTGGCCGGTCTCGCTGTACAGCGCCCCGTTCAAACCATCCAGCGCGTCCGACAACGGCACGAAACGCGCCGCCATGTCGGCCAGGGTTTCCGGTTGTTGCCGGGCCCAGGCGTCGAGGGCCTGGCGGGTGGCGTGGGAGTCGTTGGCCTGACAGGCGCGCTTGAGGTCGTCGAGCACGGTACGCGGGCTCGGGCCTGTCTGGGCCGCGCGCAGGATCGCCGGTTGCCAGCGGGCACGCCACCAGAGGCCGAAGCCCAGCAGGGTGGTGCAGGCGAGAATGATGGTGCTGAGTTTCCACCACCAGAGCGCTTCATTGTCGGCAGGGGAAATGACCAGCGGCGTGCCGGCCGGGGTATCAACCATCAAGCCCGGGTTGTTGGCCACTTGCAGCGTCCGCGCCGGCAGGCTGCTGTGTTCCAGATGATCTTCGAAGGTGTTCCACCAGACCACATCCACAGCCGGCAACTCGACGTTCCCCCGCTGGACAGGCACCAGTGCCTCACGGTCCTCGCGGCTGCCGATCAGGCCGCGCTCGCTATTCTGGTTGACCAGCACCGGCTGATCCGGATAGCGCCGCAAGCCGTTGACGTCGGTGGCCGGCAATGGCGGCAGTTGTGAACTGGCCAAACCTTCGGCTTCCAAAATCAGACTGCGCGTCAGCGAGTCACCCACTTGCGTGTGATCCGGTTCCGGATTCCAGCTCTCGCTCAGGGTCAGGCTGCGGGCCGGCAGCCAAGGCACGTCAGCCGGGTAAGTGGCAGGTTTCGGCTTGACGGTCAGCGGCAGTTCGACCGAGCTGACACGCATCAATTTGCCGGATTTCGGCACCTGGGACTCGACGTCCTTGGCCGGCTGCGCGTCCACCAGCGTGGCGCTGAAAACCTGCGCCGGAATGGTCAACTGGCCGCTGTGTTGCGGGTAGATCGCGTAGCGCAATTCGATCACGCCATGGCGCAGGCCGTTGATGTCTTTTTCGTAAGTGCGCGACTCGCCCAACTGCTCGATGCGCGCATCGGGAATCTGCAACGGAGTCAGGCTGCTGTCGTCATACAGCGACACGGAATGGTAGATGCGCAAGGTCAGGAGCGCCTGGGCCTGCACGTACACGCTGTTTTGATCGAGGCTGGCGTCGATGAATACCGGGGCCAGTTTTTGTGTGCTGTCCTGGGTTTCGCTCTCGACCACTTGCAAGGTGATCGGCTGGCTCTGCACATCGCCCAGTTGCAGCGACGGAATCACCACGCTGCCGTTCTGGCGAGGTAGCAGGGTGATGATCCAGCGGGTGGTGGCGCCGTTGCCGCCGTTAAGGGTCGTCAACTGGTTGACCTGGCGGGTGCCGCGCACTTCAAACAGAGGCTCCAGCGCCGTCAGGTCGGGCTTGCCGAATTGGGTGACATCGTTGGACTCCAGGGTCAGCTCGACCGTTTCGCCGGAGTTCAGGCGACTGCGGTCGACACTGGCGACCAGTTGCGCAGCCTGGGCCTGAACGGTCCAGATAAACAGAGCAAGCATGAAAGCGGTGAAGCGGGTCATCGGGTTTTTTCCTGATCCTGATGTTGCTGCTGTTCGTACCAGAATTTGCGCCTGAGCAATTCGCCCGGGTCGTCCGGGATCTTGCGCAGCCATTGTTCCAGCGCCTGGCGCTGTTCGCCATCGATGGTATCGCTGGCAGGGCGCAACGGCGGGGTGGTGCTTTGTTCGTCGCCCAACTCGCTGCCGGGCACCTCATTGGTGCCGGGGCGCGCCGGTGTCGTATCCGACTGTTCTGCATCGGGTGCCGTGGTCTGGGCATCGGACTTCGGTTCGCCACTGTTCGACTGTTGGGTGGCTGCGCCCGGCGGTGGTTCCTGCGGGGTCCCGGTCTCGTCGCCTTCAGTTTTGTCCGGTTCAACGGGTGCCGGCGTGTTTTTCTGCTTGATCAAGCTTTCCACCAAAGCCTTGTTGGTCTGCGCCGGGCGCAGATCCGGTTGCCGCTCCAGTGCCTGATCGTAAGCATCCAGCGCGGCTTCCAACTCACCGCCTTTGGCCAGGGCGTTGCCACGATTGTAGTGGGCGTGGGCATCATTGCCTTCGGCGAACCGCTGGGCGGCGCCACTGTAGTCGCCGGCCTCGTAGAGCGCCACGCCTTGCCATTGCCGATCCTGGAAATGCTGCGCGGCCTCGGCCGGACGCTTCTTTTTCAACAGATGCAGGCCTTGCTGGTCAGGGCGCAACCACAAGTCTTCGAAGTCGAAGGCATAGCTCGGCTGCGGCAACAGGAACAGCAGCGGCAGGCAGAGCAACCAGCCGCGTCGCCCAGCGCAGGCCGCCAACAGCAACAGCGGCAACAACAGCCAATAACCCTGATCGGCCCAGCTATCGAGACGCAGGGTCTGGCCGTCATTGCGCAAGTTGCGCGGGCCATCGAGCAAGCCGAGGGCGCGCAGGTCGGCATCGTCCAGGCGCGCGTGGCGATAGCGCCCATCGAGGCCGTTGACGAACGCTTTCAGGTTCGGCTCGTCGAGGTGCGGCACCAGAATCGCGCCCTGATCATCCTTGAGGAAACTGCCGTCCTCCTGAGTGATCGGCGCGCCTTCGGCGGTGCCGATGCCGAGCATCAAAAACCGGGTCGACTTGCCGTCCAATGCCTGTTGAATGCCTTCGCGTTCCAGTTCGGTCAGGGACGAGCCGATCAGCAGAATCCGGCCGTCACCCAGCGCGCCTTGACTCAGCAGCGCAAGGGCCTTGGTCACCGCGAGATCGGCGCGATGGCCGGTCTGGGGCATCAACGACGGCTTGAGCGCCTCCAGCAGATTGCGGCTGGTAGACAGGTCATCCGACAGCGGCACCAGCGTGTGCGCGCTGCCGGCGTAGACGACGATGGCGGTCTGGGCGTCGCTGCGGTTTTGCAGCAGGTCGAACAGTTTGCGCCGGGCCTGTTCCAGCCGGTTTGGCGTCACGTCGGTGGCGAGCATCTCCGGGGTCAGCTCAAGGATCACCACCAAAGGGTCGGCCGGTTTCTGACTGGCTTGCTCGACGCGCTCCCAGCTCGGCCCCAACAGCGCCAGGATCGTCAGCAGCCACGCCACACCGAGGGCGACCCACGGCAATTTGCTGTCGCGACCGTTGCCGCCACTGAGCAGCGCGGAATGAAAGGCCGGCGGCAGAATCATCTGCCAGCGCCCGGCGCGCTTCTGTCGATGCCAGAGTTGCCAGAGCAACCAGCCGAGCAGCGGCAACAGCAGCAGCCACCAGGGGCGGAACCAGTAAGGCCACAGCGCACTCATCGGCGCCTCCGCAGGCGCAGGCGCTTGAGTCGCTGACGCCAGTCAGGCAGTTGCGTTTGCAAGAACAGATCCTTGGTAAACAGGCGCTGCAACGGGTTATCCGGCCAGCGTTCGCGCGCCACCAGCAGCAGGCTCAACAGCAGCGCCATCGCCAACGGCCAGTGATACAACGCTTGCGCCGGGCGGGCCTGGGTCGGTTGCTGGGTCACGGGTTCCAGTTGATCGAGGGTTTCCTTGATCGTTTGCAGTTCCTTGCCGTCGCGAGCGCGGAAATACTGGCCGCCCGTGGCGGCGGCAATGGCCTTCAGCGCAGGCTCGTCGAGGTCCAGGCTCGGGTTGATGCCGAGGAATCCTGCGGTGCCGCTTTGCTCGGGATCGGCGCCGATGCCGATCGGGTAGATTTTCACGCCTTCCTTGGCCGCCAGCCGCGCTGCGGTCAACGGGTCGATTTCGCCGCCGTTGTTAGCACCATCGGTGACCAGAATCAGCACACGACTTTGCGCCGGACGCAGGCGCAGGCGTTTGAGCGCGAGACCGATGGCGTCGCCGATGGCGGTGTTCTTGCCGGCGATGCCGATGCGCGCTTCGTCGAGCCAGACCCGCACGGTGCGCCGGTCAAACGTCAGCGGTGCTTGCAGGTACGCTCTGCTGCCGAACAGGATCAGGCCGACACGGTCGCCTTCGCGTCGCTCGAGAAAATCACCGAGCAAATGTTGCACCAGCGTAAGGCGACTGACCTCATCGTCCTGCCACTGCATGTCAGGGAAATCCATGGAGCCGGAAACGTCCACCGCCACCAGCAGATCACGGCCGCTGGCGGCAATCGGCAACGGTTCGCCGAGCCATTGCGGGCGCGCTGCAGCGATCAGCAAAAACAGCCACAGCAGGATGAACGGCGCTTGTTGCCGCCAGGCTGGCAAGTTGGCCCGGGCACGGCGTCGGGCCAGGCCTTCGAGGTCACTGAGGAAACTGACTTTTAGCGCCGGTTCGCCGCTGTCGGCCACCGGCAGCACGATGCGCATCAACCACGGCAGCGGCAGCAGGGCGAAGATCCACGGCCAGGCGAACTCAAACATGTTTGCGAATCCACGTGTCGACGGCTTGGGTCAGGCCGGCGATGGCCTTGTCGTCGAGTTTGCATTCGGGTTTGTAGGCGCCTTCGACCAGTACCATCCAGCGCGTCAGGCCGGCGGCCGGGCAACGGTTGTCGAGAAACGCCAGCCATTTGCGCCCGTTGAGGGTGTGGCTCTGGCTGTAGGGGTAATGGTTGCGGCACAGGCGTTTGAGCAAGCCATTGAGTTGCTGCAGCCAGGCACCGGCCGGTGCGCCGTCGTAGGGCTTGGGCATCAGCGCCAGTTCGGCCAGTGCGGCGATGCGCACCGGGTCCAGCGGTTGTTCGGCGCGCACGATGGGGCGCTTGTTCGGCAGGAAACGCCGGGCCTTCCACAGGCCGAAGCCGATCAGCGGCAGTAACAACAGCAAAAACCACCAGCCCGGTGCCGGTGGCCAGAAGCCAATCGGCGGCGGGGAAATCAGCGGTTGCAGTTGATCGAGGCTGCTCATCGATATTTCCCCGGTTTTTGCGGGTTCAGGTACTCGCGCAGTTGTTCGACCATCTCGCTCTGAGTGCTCAGGGGCATCAACAACACCCGCAGTTTTTGCGCGAGCAATTCCCAATGGGCGATGCGCGCTTCGGCCTGGGCGCGGTAGGTCTGGCGCAGGTCGAAATTCAGCGTGTCGAGTTCCAGTTGCGCGCCACGTTCGGCAAAGCGCAAAAGGCCGGCAGCGGGCAGGGCGTGGTCCAGAGGGTCGGACAGTGGCAGCAGCAACAGGTCGCAATGGCGCGACAGCAGGCTCAGTTGCTGCTCGGAGCCCTCAGTCAGCGCGCGCTCGTCGCAGATCACGATCACCAGGCTGCCGGGGCGCAGCACCTCACGGGCACGACGCAGGGCCAGGTTGAGGGCATCGCGGTTCTGCTCGCTTTCGGTGTGCAATGACTGATTGACGCGTACCAGCCGGTTGAGAAATTGCAGCAGGCTTTGTTTGCTGCGCCGGGGCTTGATTTCGTAGTGTTCGTTATCGCCGAACACCAGCCCGCCAACCCGATCGTTATGGCCGAGCGCGGCCCAGCCGATCAGGCTGGCGGCCTGGGCAGCGAGCACCGATTTGAACATCAGCCCCGAACCGAAAAACAGCCGTCGGCTCTGTTCGACCATGATGAAAATCGGCCGCTCGCGTTCTTCGTGGAACAGCTTGGTGTGCGGTTCCTGGGTTCGGGCGGTGACGCGCCAGTCGATGCTGCGCACGTCGTCGCCGGCCTGATAGACCCGCACCTGATCGAAATCGACACCACGGCCACGCAGCTTGGAGTGGTGCAGGCCGATCAGCGGGCTGCGCTGGCTCGGCGTGGAGAACAGCTGCACTTCACGCACGCGATGGCGCATCTCGATCAGCTCGGCGAGGCTGACGCGGATGCCCGGCTCGGGCGGCAGAATGACGTTCATCGGGGTCAAGCGACGGCTACGACGTCGAGAATCCGCTGGACCACCCGGTCCTGGTCGATGCCAGCGGCTTCGGCTTCAAAGGACAGAATGATGCGGTGACGCAAGACGTCGAACAGCACCGCTTGAATATCTTCCGGGCTAACGAAGTCGCGACCGGCCAGCCAGGCGTGGGCGCGGGCACAGCGGTCGAGGGCGATCGAACCGCGCGGGCTGGCGCCGTAGGCGATCCACTCGGCCATTTCCGGGTCGAACTTGGCCGGTGTGCGCGTGGCCATGACCAGTTGCACCAGGTATTCCTCCACGGCGTCGGCCATGTACAGACCGAGGATTTCCTTGCGGGCGGCGAAAATGGCTTGCTGGCTGACCCGGCGCTCCGGTTTGGTTTCACCGTTCAGGGCTTCGCCACGGGCCTGTTGCAGGATACGGCGTTCGACAGTGGCGTCCGGGAAGCCGATTTTCACGTGCATCAGGAAGCGGTCCAGCTGCGCTTCGGGCAGCGGGTATGTGCCTTCCTGCTCGATCGGGTTTTGCGTGGCCATCACCAGGAACAGCGGCGACAGCTCGTAGGTGCTGCGCCCGACGCTGACCTGACGCTCGCCCATGGCTTCAAGCAAAGCCGACTGAACCTTGGCCGGAGCACGGTTGATTTCGTCCGCCAATACCAGGTTGTGGAAGATCGGGCCTTGCTGGAACACGAAACTGCCGGTTTCCGGGCGATAGATTTCCGTGCCGGTGATGTCGGCAGGCAACAGGTCAGGGGTGAACTGGATGCGATGGAACTGGGCTTCGATGCCTTCGGCGAGTTCTTTGATGGCCTTGGTCTTGGCCAGGCCGGGAGCGCCCTCGACCAGCATGTGGCCGTCGGCAAGCAGGGCGATGAGCAAGCGCTCGATGAGTTTTTCCTGGCCGAGAATCTGCGTTGAAAGAAAGGTTCGCAGCGCGAGCAGCGCTTCACGATGTTCCATCGATGACTGTTCCTGGAAAGGGTGACCGAAGACGTTCGAATAACGCCAGGGCTGGGGGCGTTACTTTAATCTATCGCGGGGGGCGGCGACTAACGGCATTTTGTGCAAATGTGCGCAGGAGGTGGGTTATCGATGTTGTTTCGGAGAATGTGGCGATCTTGCGGACGCCTTCGCGGGCAAGCCTCGCTCCTACAGGATCAGGGCAGCCGCGATATTGCGGCCGGCCTAAACCTGTAGGAGCGAGGCTTGCCCGCGAAGAGGCTCGTCCAGGCAACATCAAATCTCGCTGATGTAAGTCCCGGTCCCCTTAAGGATGTTCTGCAAGGTTTCTTCCACTTCCGCCAGATCACTCGCACTCGTGCTGTGCGTAATCTCCAGCGAATCATCCCCATTCAACGCATCCGCATCCGCCGCAGCGATTTCGATCAGCAAGCGGGTAGGGCTCAGCGTCACTTTCACGCCGTCCAGCGTCGAAGGTTCGCCATCAAGGGTGATCTCCAGCTCGTCCTCGTCCGGGTAGCGGCTCATCAGGAACATTTCACCCTGATCGCTGTGGCAGGCGAGCATGGCCATGTTGTCTTCTTCCTCGTCACACGGGTTGACGATCAACAGGGCGGTGGTCATTTTCATGGGTATTTCCTGGCTCGGCGAGCGTTGTGAACACAACAAAAGGCAATTCTGCCAGCCCTCGGGAATTTCTGCTCGGCTGACTGTCAGAGAATGTGACGTGAACATTCGGGGCGCTGTTGGTCATTTCTGGCACGAAGGTGCTGTAAAACCGGGCATAAAACGCCCAATTTCCTACACGGCTGCTAGTGTTGTCCGATACGCAGGGCGTTGGCTGCGTGCCGATGACCGAATATGTCGCAGCGCTGCAAGCACGGGCCTTGCCGCACTGGTTAAGCTGCGCAACGGATGAGCACCTGTAAAGACATTGCGCTGTCGATCTGCCAGTCGTTTTTGCAGATGCCCATTCATGGAAGGTGAATGTGACCTGAGTGTCTCGTCCAGCTTCACCCACCTGTCACCCTGTTTCCTCTGCCCGAGAATCAGGAACCGGGTGACGGATCGCCCCGAAAGGGGTTTTGCACGCGACGCTTCCATCAATAACAAGCCCAAGCGGAGTACCACAGATGGCGTTCTTCACCGCAGCCAGCAAAGCCGACTTCCAGCACCAACTGCAAGCGGCACTGGCGCAGCACATCAGTGAACAGGCACTGCCACAAGTGGCGCTGTTCGCTGAACAATTCTTCGGCATCATTTCCCTTGACGAGCTGACCCAGCGTCGGCTGTCCGACCTCGCCGGCTGCACCCTTTCTGCGTGGCGCCTGCTTGAGCGCTTCGATCACGCGCAACCGCAGGTTCGCGTCTTCAACCCTGATTACGAACGCCACGGCTGGCAGTCGACCCACACCGCGGTCGAAGTGCTGCACCACGACCTGCCTTTCCTGGTGGACTCGGTGCGCACCGAGCTGAACCGTCGCGGCTACAGCATTCATACCCTGCAAACCACTGTGCTGAGCGTGCGTCGCGGCAGCAAAGGCGAGTTGCTGGAAATCCTGCCTAAAGGCACTCAGGGCGAAGGGATCCTGCAAGAATCCCTGATGTACCTGGAAATCGACCGTTGCGCGAACACCGCAGAGCTGAATGTCCTGAGCAAAGAGCTGGAACAGGTTCTCGGTGAAGTCCGTGTCGCGGTTGCCGATTTCGAGCCGATGAAAGCCAAGGTCCAGGAAATCCTGACCGGCCTCGACAACAGCAAATTTGCGGTCGACGGCGAAGAAAAAGCTGAAATCAAAAGCTTCCTGGAATGGCTGGTGGGCAACCACTTCACCTTCCTCGGCTACGAAGAGTTCGTGGTTCAGGATGAAGCCGATGGCGGCCACATCGTTTACGACCAGAATTCCTTCCTCGGCCTGACCAAACTGCTGCGCACCGGCCTGACCTACGATGACCTGCGCATCGAAGACTACGCCGTGAACTACCTGCGCGAACCGACCCTGCTGTCGTTCGCCAAGGCTGCGCACCCAAGCCGTGTACACCGTCCGGCTTACCCGGACTACGTGTCGATCCGCGAGATCGACGCCGACGGCAAGGTCATCAAGGAATGCCGTTTCATGGGCCTGTACACCTCGTCGGTGTATGGCGAGAGCGTGCGGGTCATTCCGTACATCCGCCGCAAGGTCGAAGAGATCGAACGCCGTTCCGGCTTCCAGGCCAAGGCTCACCTGGGCAAGGAACTGGCGCAGGTGGTCGAAGTGCTGCCGCGTGATGACCTGTTCCAGACCCCGGTCGACGAGCTGTTCAGCACCGTGATGTCGATCGTGCAGATCCAGGAACGCAACAAGATTCGCGTGTTCCTGCGTAAAGACCCGTACGGCCGTTTCTGCTACTGCCTGGCCTACGTGCCGCGTGACATCTACTCCACCGAAGTGCGCCAGAAGATCCAGCAAGTGCTGATGGATCGCCTGAAAGCCTCGGACTGCGAGTTCTGGACCTTCTTCTCCGAGTCCGTACTGGCCCGCGTGCAACTGATTCTGCGCGTCGATCCGAAGAACCGTCTGGACATCGACCCGCTGCAGCTGGAAAACGAAGTGATCCAGGCCTGCCGCAGCTGGCAGGACGACTACGCCAGCCTGGTGGTGGAAAGCTTCGGCGAAGCCCACGGCACCAACGTGCTGGCGGACTTCCCGAAAGGCTTCCCGGCCGGTTACCGCGAGCGTTTCGCTGCGCATTCGGCTGTGGTCGACATGCAGCACCTGCTGAGCCTGAACGAAAAAAATCCATTGGTGATGAGCTTCTATCAGCCACTGGGTCAGGTCTCCGGCCAGCGCGAGCTGCACTGCAAGCTGTATCACGCCGATACCCCGCTGGCCCTGTCCGACGTGTTGCCGATTCTGGAAAACCTCGGCCTGCGTGTGCTGGGTGAGTTCCCGTATCGCCTGCGTCACAACAATGGCCGCGAGTTCTGGATTCACGACTTCGCGTTTACCGCTGCCGAAGGCCTGGAACTCGACATCCAGCAACTCAACGACACCTTGCAGGACGCCTTCGTCCACATCGTGCGTGGCGATGCCGAGAACGATGCGTTCAACCGTCTGGTACTGACCGCCGGCCTGCCATGGCGCGATGTTGCGCTGCTGCGTGCCTACGCACGCTACATGAAGCAGATTCGCCTGGGCTTCGACCTCGGCTACATCGCCAGCACCCTGAACAACCACACCGACATCGCTCGCGAGTTGACCCGGTTGTTCAAGACCCGCTTCTACCTGGCGCGCAAACTGGCCACCGACGATCTGGAAGACAAGCAGCAACGTCTGGAACACGCGATTCTGGCTGCACTGGACGACGTCCAGGTGTTGAACGAAGACCGCATCCTGCGTCGCTACCTCGACCTGATCAAAGCGACCCTGCGGACCAACTTCTACCAGACCGATGCCCACGGTCAGAACAAGTCCTACTTCAGCTTCAAGTTCAACCCGCACCAGATTCCAGAGCTGCCGAAGCCGGTTCCGAAGTTCGAAATCTTCGTCTACTCGCCTCGCGTCGAAGGCGTGCACCTGCGCTTCGGCAATGTGGCTCGCGGCGGTCTGCGCTGGTCTGACCGTGAAGAAGACTTCCGTACCGAAGTCCTGGGCCTGGTAAAAGCCCAGCAAGTGAAGAACTCGGTCATCGTGCCAGTCGGCGCGAAGGGCGGCTTCCTGCCGCGTCGCCTGCCACTGGGCGGCAGCCGTGACGAGATTGCGGCCGAGGGCATCGCTTGCTACCGCATCTTCATTTCGGGCCTGTTGGACATCACCGACAACCTGAAAGACGGCGCACTGGTACCGCCGGCCAACGTCGTGCGTCATGACGACGATGACCCGTACCTGGTGGTCGCTGCGGACAAGGGCACTGCAACCTTCTCCGACATCGCCAACGGCATCGCCATCGACTACGGCTTCTGGCTGGGTGACGCGTTTGCCTCCGGTGGTTCCGCCGGTTATGACCACAAGAAAATGGGCATCACCGCCAAAGGCGCGTGGGTTGGCGTACAACGTCACTTCCGCGAGCGCGGCATCAATGTCCAGGAAGACAGCATCACGGTAGTGGGCGTCGGCGACATGGCCGGTGACGTGTTCGGTAACGGCTTGCTGATGTCCGACAAGCTGCAACTGGTCGCAGCGTTCAACCACCTGCACATCTTCATCGACCCGAACCCAGAGCCTGCGAACAGCTTCGCCGAGCGTCAGCGCCTGTTCGATCTGCCACGTTCGGCATGGTCGGATTACGACACCAGCATCATGTCGGAAGGCGGCGGGATCTTCTCGCGCAGCGCGAAAAGCATCGCGATTTCCCCGCAGATGAAAGAGCGCTTCGACATTCAGGCCGACAAGCTGACCCCGACCGAACTGCTGAATGCGTTGCTCAAGGCACCGGTAGACCTGTTGTGGAACGGCGGTATCGGTACTTACGTCAAAGCCAGCAGCGAAAGCCACGCCGATGTCGGCGACAAGGCCAACGATGCACTGCGTGTGAACGGCAACGAACTGCGCTGCAAAGTCGTGGGCGAGGGCGGTAACCTCGGTATGACCCAATTGGGTCGTGTCGAATTCGGCCTCAATGGCGGCGGTTCCAACACCGACTTCATCGACAACGCCGGTGGCGTGGATTGCTCCGACCACGAAGTGAACATCAAGATCCTGCTGAACGAAGTGGTTCACGCCGGTGACATGACCGATAAGCAACGTAACCAGTTGCTGGCGAGCATGACCGACGAAGTCGGCAACCTGGTGCTGGGCAACAACTACAAGCAGACTCAGGCCCTGTCCCTGGCGGCCCGCCGTGCCTTCGTGCGGATTGCCGAATACAAGCGCCTGATGAACGATCTGGAAGGCCGTGGCAAGCTGGATCGCGCCATCGAGTTCCTGCCGTCGGAAGACGCGATCAACGAACGCCTCGCGGAAGGCCACGGCCTGACCCGTGCCGAGCTGTCGGTGCTGATCTCCTACAGCAAGATCGACCTCAAGGCGCAGTTGCTGGACTCCCGTGTACCGGATGACGACTACCTGACCCGCGACATGGAAACCGCTTTCCCGCCAACACTGGTGAGCAAGTTCTCCGAGGCCATGCGTCGTCACCGTCTGAAGCGCGAGATCGTCAGCACCCAGATCGCCAACGATCTGGTGAACCACATGGGCATCACCTTCGTTCAGCGACTCAAAGAGTCGACCGGCATGAGCCCGGCGAACGTGGCCGGTGCGTACGTGATCGTGCGTGACATCTTCCACCTCCCGCACTGGTTCCGTCAGATCGAAGCCCTGGATTACCAGGTTTCCGCTGACGTACAACTGGAGCTGATGGACGAGCTGATGCGTCTGGGCCGTCGCGCTACGCGCTGGTTCCTGCGTGCCCGCCGCAACGAGCAGAACGCTGCCCGTGACGTTGCACACTTCGGTCCGCACCTGAAGGAGCTGGGTCTCAAGCTCGACGAACTGCTGAGCGGCGAGATCCACGAAAACTGGCAGTCCCGTTATCAGGCGTACGTCGAAGCCGGTGTGCCGGAGTTGCTGGCGCGCATGGTGGCTGGTACTTCGCACCTGTACACGCTGCTGCCGATCATCGAGGCCTCCGACGTGACCGGCCAGAACCCTGCGGACGTGGCCAAGGCCTACTTCGCCGTGGGCAGCGCGCTGGACGTCACCTGGTACCTGCAACAGATCAGCGCTCTGCCGGTTGAAAACAACTGGCAGGCCCTGGCCCGTGAAGCGTTCCGCGATGACGTCGACTGGCAGCAACGTGCGATCACCATCTCTGTCCTGCAACAGGGCGGCGGCACTCAGGATGTGGAAACACGCCTGGCGCTGTGGATGGAAGAGAACGAAGGCATGATCGAACGCTGGCGCGCCATGCTGGTGGAAATCCGTGCAGCGAGCGGTACTGACTACGCGATGTATGCGGTAGCCAACCGTGAGTTGCTGGACCTGGCGTTGAGCGGGCAAGCGGTGGTGCCTGCCGCTGCTGTCACCGCCAGTGCCGAGCTGGAACCGGCGGCCTGATCAGTCGCTGAATGAAAAAGCCCCGCATTGAGAGATGCGGGGCTTTTTTTTGTTTGAATGATTTGTGGTGTTTGGGCGGGCCCCATCGCCAGCAAGCCGGCTCCTACAGGTTTCGCGTCGTCCACATATTCTGTGCTCGACACAAAACCTGTAGGAGCCGGCTTGCTGGCGATGGGGCCGTCTGCCTCAATACAACTTCCAGCCAGCTTTATTATCAATCATCGACACTTTATCTGTCGGCCCGGTCAATAAATTACTGAGCGACTGGTCAAACTTCTGCAATGCCCGAACTTGCACATTCTGCTGTTCATTAATATCCGCCACGATCTCTTCGCTGCGTTTATAGTCCGCCCACACCGGGCTCAATGCTTTGGCGTCATGCCCTTGTGCAGTCCCGATGTAATTGAAGTTGGCATCATAAAAGTCTGCACTTACATCGGCCTTGATATCCGAGCTGCGCGAGGTGATCAATTGGCTGCGGGTGTCGACAATCGCGACCACGTCCGGTTTCGCCGCCCTGAGGCTTTGCATGTCCGGGTACACCGTGACCGAGCCGAACTGGCGCTGCAACGAGGCCTTGACCCAATCCACCGCCAGGTCGGGTTTGGAGGTGGCGACGTAGGCATCATGAATCGGTTGCACCAGCAGGCTCTGGCCGAAACCGGTGCCGGCATTGGCCTGATAGTCCTGCAGGTAGGCGCGGTTGGTCTGGGTGTTGCGGCTGTAGACGATACCCAGCGAGACCTGACCGCCGCTGGCGACATGGGTGGCGTTGCTGCGGCCGACGGGTGCGCTGAAGATACCGTCGAGTGAAGAAACTGCCGTCGGTGCAGTGGGGATTGAGCAACCGGTTAAAACAGCGGCAAACGACAAGGTGCTGACAAGTGCAAGTTTCATGGGTGTCTCTCCAGTGAAACAACTTGAGTCGGAAGTTAAAGTTGCCGGTGTCGGCAGTGACTTCAGACTAAACCTGTGGCGGCTGAATGAAATAGCCAATTCATGAACTTGTCAGGTGACCAATAGTATTGTTTGGTTTAAAAGTTACCGGTTAATTGCGTCGGGCAATAAAAAGGCCCGAACTTTCGAATCGGGCCTGTTTATTTATGGCTGTACGTTCAGCTATCAGTTTTCCAATGGGATCAACACTTTCTCGTCGGGGGACAACACCATGAACACCAGGAGTTTGGCCGGCTTGGTTGCGCTGGCATTTTTCGAGACCAGATGCTCCGAACCGGCGGCTTCATACCAGTACTCGCCAGCCTTGTAGGTTTTCGGTTGCTCGCCTTTCACCTGGGAAGTGATCGAGCCCGAAATCACATACGCCATAGCGGTGCCTTCATGCTTGTGGGCGATGGAGGACTGGCCCGGCTTGTAGTCGACTTCGATCATCAGCGCCTTTTTGCCCGGGACGTTCTTCAGTACTTCATCTTGCAGAATCGTGACTTTTTCCGAAGGGTCGTGGGCGAATGCCGAGGCAGAAACGCTCAGGGCGAGGACGGCAAGCGGGGTGGCCAATAAACGCAAAACTTTCATGATTCATCACCTGCGGGGGGTTAGTTGTCGCAAACAACGTTAGTCCGCCAGTGACCGCAATCAAACAGCCAATTCAGCAGAAGGTCAGGGGACCAATCCGGATTTACGCAAGGCAATGCAAAACCTGTAGGAGCCGGCTTGCCGGCGATCGCATCACCGCAGTGCATCAGGTACACCGCAGTGAATGGATCGCCTTGTAGGAGCCGGCTTGCCGGCGATCGCATCACCGCGGTGCATCAGGCACACCGAGGTGAATGGATCGCCTGTAGGAGCCGGCTTGCCGGCCATAGCATCACCGCGGTGCATCAGGTACACCGCGGTGATGCTATCGCCAGCAAGCCGGCTCCTACAGGGGGGTGTTTAACGGATCGGGAAGCTGTTGAAGTCCACGGCGTTCGCCAATTGGCAATCGATCAGGTCGATGAAACCTTGCGCCTGTGGGGTGTTGAAATGCGATTGCATGGCCGCTTCCGATTGCCAGCGGGCGCTGACGTTCCAGCGGTTGCTGTCCTCGGGGCAGCGGTCGACCATATAGGATTCGCAGCCCGGTTGTTCACGCAGGGTTTCGACAATCTTTTGCAGTTGCTTACCCAGTTCGTCCGAGCGGCCGGCTGCGGCCTGCACCTTTACGGTGTTGATCACTTCGTTGGACATTGCTCACACTCCTGAATCAGGCCGGACGAATCCTGCTCATTGAGGGATAACGCTTACGAGGATAGGCCTGCACTTGCGGACCGCCAATAGCCAATTGCCGGATAAAAACCCAGACCAATCGCTCAGGCGATTTGCTGAAAAATGTCACGCAAGCGGTCCAGCGCGGTGTCGATGTCCAGGGTTTCGATGGCGCCAAACCCCATGAGAAGCCCAGCCTGCGGGGCCCGCTGGTAGTAAAAGGTATCGATGGAATACAGCCCGACTTCGACCTTTTTCGCCAGTTCGATCAGCAATGGCATATCGATAGGCACTTTGCACATAAGCACCATGTGGAAACCCGCCGTGCTCGGGATCGCTTCGAGCCAGGGTGACAGGTCACCGGCGATGCGCGTGAGGATGCGTTCGCGACGCCCGGCGTAGATCGTATGACAGCGCCGGATGTGCTTGAGCAGGCAGCCTTCGGCAATGAATTTGGCCAGTGCCCATTGGGGCAGGGTGGAGGTGTGCAGGTCGGTGAGTTGCTTGGCGCGGATCACCGCTTCGAGTATCGCCGGCGGCAAAATCGCGTAGCCGAGGCGCAGTTCCGGCAGCAGGGTTTTCGAAAAGGTCCCGACGTAGGCGACGATCCCGCGCTCATCCATGCTTTGCAGCGAGTCGGTGGGTCGGCCTTCGTAGCGGAATTCGCTGTCGTAATCGTCCTCGATGATGATCGCGCCCAACTCGTAGGCGCGCTCCAGCAGCGCCACGCGACGTGCCTGGCTCATCGGCATGCCGAGCGGAAACTGGTGGGACGGCGTGACATAAATCAGCCGGGTGCCAAGGGGGATTTGGTCGACCTGGATGCCGTCTTCGTCGACCGGTACGCCGATCACCGTGGCGCCGTGGCTGCCGAACAGCAGGCGCGCGGGCGGGTAACCGGGGTCTTCCATGGCGACGATGCTGCCGGGGCGCGTGATCACGCGGGAGATCAGGTCCAGCGCTTGTTGCGCACCGTTGCACACCACCACGTCTTCGTCCTGGCAATTCACCCCACGGGAAAACGCGATGTGCCGGGCGATCGCATTGCGCAGCGCCGGCAGGCCTTCAGGCAAGCTGTAGAAGCCTTTGGAACCGGACATCTGACGCAGCGCGTGGGAGGTACAGCGCCGCCAATCGTCCTGCGGAAACTGGCCCTTGCTGGTGGCGCCACCGATGAAGTCATAACGCAGCGAGCCTTCCAGCGTCGGGTGACGCAAAAACACCGGCAAGTTGCGCCACGACTCGATGACCTCGGCGCTCGCCAGCTGCGAATGGCTTTGCTTGGGCTGCGCTTTGGCCGTCCGGGCATTGACGTAGGTGCCTTTGCCGATCACCCCGGTCAGGAAGTTTTCATAGGTCAGTTGCGCGTACGTGTCGGAAATGGTCTTGCGCGAGATGCCCAGCTGTTCGGCCAGCAGACGGCTGGGCGGCAGTTGCGTCCCGGCTGCCAGACGACCGGATTCGATGGCGCTGCGCAGTTGGTTGTACAACTGGCCTGCCAGGTCCTTGCGGCCGTTGATGACAACATGAAGTTCCATACCGGCGGGGCTCCTGGGCGGTTGAGGCGCGTGTGCGTCGCGCCAGATTACGCGCATGCGCCGCCGTGCAGAAGTTGCGTGGGGGAAAAAACGCGGATTGGTCTGCTCGGAGTGGTCCACCGGTATTTCGCGCAATTGGATCTGTAACACCGGCGCATCAGCGCTTACCGTGAAAACATCTATCAATCCACGAGGCACGCCATGACTTCCCGTCTGGATTACTACAGCGCGTCGCCCAAAGCGATGAAAGCGATGATCGCCATGGAGGCGTTGACCAGCAACTTGAGCATCGAGCCGGCGTTGCTGCACCTGATCAAGATCCGCGCCTCGCAGCTCAATGGCTGCGCCTTCTGCACCGACATGCACTCGGTGGACGCGCGACGCCTCGGCGAGACCGACCGGCGCCTGTATTCGATTGTGGTCTGGCGTGACAGCGGCTTTTTCAACCCGCGCGAGCGCGCGGCGCTGGCCTGGACCGAAGCGGTCACCTTGCTCTCGCAAAGCCATGTGCCGGACGATGTCTACGCCCAGGCCCGGGAACAGTTCAGCGAGAGCGAGATGGTCGACCTGACCATCGCCGTCACCACCATCAACAGCTGGAATCGCCTGGCGGTGAGTTTCCGCCAGTCCCCCAGCGCGTGATGACGCTGTCACATCAGGTTCATGAACGTTGCGCAGGATGAGGTTTTCAAAGGACAGATCGACAGGGAGTCATTGATGTCATTCATGGAAACCGCTGGGCGCCAAAGCCCTGCCGAATACCGCTCGCCGGTAGACACCTCGTCATCCATACATGCGCAGGCCGCCGCGCTTGATCCGCAACTGGCGCAAGCGTTCATGGTCAGTGCCCGCTGCGGCTGTTACATGCAGGCGTCGCGCAGTCTCAACATCAAGGCGACGTTGCTGCGCAAGCAGTTGGCGCAACTCGAAGCGCAACTGCAGTGCTCGCTGTTCAGCCATGGCGACAATGGTGTCGCCCTCAGTCGTGAAGGCTTGCAGCTTCAGGCGCAGCTGATTGCCTTGGCCCATGAACGCGACTTGCCGGTGATCGAACAGCCCCTGGTGCGCCTGGCCGTCGCCGAATCGATCCTGCATGACATCCTCGGTCGCGACCTGGTGGCCTTGCTGCGCCGCAACGCCAGTGTGCGTCTGGAGATCATTTCCCTCGACAGCGAGCTGGCCCTGCGCGCCGTCAGCGCCGATGTGGTGGTGTGGCTGGCCGGCACTGATTCGCCACTGCCGGGCCCGAGTTTTGCCGTCAGCGAACCCCGGCGCCTGGCGCGGCTCGACTACCTGCCGCACATTGCCAAGCGTTATTCACGCACTGCGTCACGCCCGGACAACCTCGATGACCTCGCTGATTTCTTGCTGGTGCAATGGCAGCCTCATCGTCAGGTCGAAAGCTTTGTGCCGTGGAATGCGCTGGTGGATCAGCGCCTCGCCGGGGTGGTGCAGTTGCATGCCTATGAGCTGATGCTGGAGATGATCCGATGCAGCGCCTGTATCGGTTTGCTGCCTGGTTACATGAGCCATTTCGACCGTGGTCTGATCGCTCTGCCGGGGTTGTTTGGCCCGCCGATGCAGCGCCAGGTATGGATGGCGGTCAATGCGCAGTCGCAGGATGAGGCGCAGGTGCAGATGATCGTCGAACTGGTTCAAAACACCTTCAACGAGCGCCGGGAGTGGTTCGAAGCCTGACCAATACCAACTGTAGGAGCGAGCCTGCTCGCGATAGCGTCCGGACAGTCAACATCGATGTTGAATGTTATGGCCCTATCGCGAGCAGGCTCACTCCTACATTTGGTATTCGCCATGCTGGAAGATTGCGTTGTAGAGTGGGCGGCCATGTCTGTATCAAGGATGAATCACCCATGCCCGTCACTGACGCTGTCATTACGCTTGAACGCTTCAACGAATCCCACCTCGAAGGCATCACCGCGCTTTACAACGAGCCAGCGATTACCCGGCAAGTGCTGCAAATGCCGTTTCAGTCCATCGAGGTCTGGCGCAAACGCCTGGATCCGGGCAACGAACGGCATGTGCAACTGGTGGCGCTGAGTCAGGGGAGGGTGATCGGCAACATCGGTCTTGAGCAGTTTTCGCGCATCCGCCGCAGTCATGCTGCCAATTTCGGCATGGGTGTCTCTGAGGCGTGGCAGGGCAAGGGTGTTGGCTCGAAGCTGCTGGCCACCGCGCTGGACATCGCCGACAACTGGATGAATCTGCAACGGGTCGAGCTGTCGGTGTACGCCGACAACGAAGCAGCCATCGGTTTGTACCGCAAGTTTGGTTTTGAAACCGAAGGCCTGTTTCGGGACTACGCCGTGCGTGACGGAGTGTTGGTGGACACCTTGAGCATGGCGCGTCTGCGCCGCATGCCCAAGGCCGGTTGATTCACTCGCCCAGTGCAAACGCCACCGCCGCCTGCGCATGCAGTTCGGTGGTGTCGAGCAGGGGCAGGGTGCTGTGTTCGGGTTTGATCAGCAGGCCGATTTCGGTGCAGCCAAGGATGATGACCTGGGCGCCGCGCTGGCTCAGGGATTCGATCACCTGCCGATAAATCCGGCGTGACGCCTCGCTGATCACCCCGACGCACAACTCGTCGTAGATGATCCGGTGCACGGCTTGACGCTCCTCGGCGTCCGGCACCAATACGGTCAGCCCCATCGACGTCAGGCGTTCCTTGAGAAAGTCCTGTTCCATGGTGAACGCAGTCCCCAGCAACCCGACGTTCAGTGCGCCGGCATCCACCGCCGCCTGTCCGGCCGGGTCGGCGATGTGCAGGAACGGAATGTTGATCGCCGCCTGAATCTGCCCGGCGACCTTGTGCATGGTGTTGGTGCACAGCACCACGCAATCGGCGCCGCCAGCCTCTAGCCGCCGCGCGGCATCCACCAGAATCAGCGCCGCATCGTCCCAGCGACCGGCATGCTGGGCCTGTTCGACAGGCCCGAAGTCGACGCTGTACATTAGCAGTTTCGCCGAACGCAACGGCCCGAGCCGGTCGCGTACCTGTTGGTTGATGAGGCGGTAATACTCGGCGCTGGACTCCCAGCTCATGCCGCCGATAAGGCCGATGGTGCGCATGGCGTGCTCCTGTTGATGGCAACCCTTTGTCTGGGAGTATCCCGTGGCGTTTCACGGCTTTCTATCAGGAAATTTCACATGCTGAGCCAAAGGCTGCCGGGCGCTAAAGTCAGCTTGCAACTTCTGCCCCGTGCCGCATACAGCGCCCGCGATCCGGCGCAGTCGCGAACCCTTGGGGTGACGCTGGAGCGCCAGCAGGGTGTGCACGCGATTGACTCGGATCGGCGGGTGGATTTCGATACGTTGCCCGGTGTTCTGGCGTATACCCCGGTGGGCGTCGAAGTGTTTTCCGAATCGTCCAGCGGTGGCGAATACTTGCTGATGCAGCTGGACGAATCATTTGCCGATGAGCAATTGCCCGCCATTGGCCATCGCGTACAGTCTTGCGGCAATCGACAGGCGCTGAGCCTGGCGCGTGAAGTGCGGCGTTTGTTGCTGGCGCCACAACCCGACCTTCTGGCACTGGAGCAATGTGCCCTGGGATTTGTGGGGTTGGCGCAGCCGCAGATCGAAATGGTTCATCGGCCCGCGCCAGCCGCACTCGCCCAAGTGCTGGACCTGATCGCAGGACAATTCCATCTGCCCCTCACGCTGCAACAACTGGCGGCGGCCTACGGCCAGAACGAGCTGCGCTTTCTGCGCGACTTTACCCGGGCCATCGGCCTGACACCGCACGCTTACCTCGTTGAAGTACGACTTCAGGCGGCACGGCGGATGATCGAACACACCCGGCTGAGCCTGGCTGACATCGCCCTTGATGCCGGTTTCGCCCACCAGTCGCACATGGGCAGCGCCTTCCGCAAATTCCTCGCCATGACCCCCAGCCAATACCGCTCACGCTTTTAGTCGTACGCCCGCCGCGCGCATCTGCCATGCTCAAAGTCCGCAGCACTGTTTCAACAAAGGAACACCGCAATGGACGACGTACAACAACTGGGCGAGATGCTTCGCCACTACGCAGACAGCGAAGCGCACAAAAAACAATTGTTCGAGTCGCAATCGGCCGTGTGGGCGACGCGCATTGGCGAGCTGTTCGATCAGATCCAGCAATGGCTGGAACCGGTCCGGGCGCCGAACCTGCTGGAAGTCAGCCGTGAGGCGTATGTCGCTTCGGGGCCGAGTGTTCCGGTCGAGACGTCAACGTTCAAGACCGAGAAACTGGGCATCGTGATCGCCGGCAAACCCGTGGAGTTCGTGCCGGACGTGATGGGTACCGGTGGGCAGATTTCCCTGGCGGTGATGGGCCTGACCGCCGCGCGGTACGGCAGCATTTCGCTGGTGTGCCTGCCGCCGTCCAACAACTGGCAATGGCGCAAGACCAATGGTTTGAAGGACCCGGACACCTTTGCCTTCGACGCGAATTTTCTGGCGCAGCAGTTGCAGAATCTGATCCCTAGAGATCGCGGCTGATCCGAGACCGCCATCGCTGGCAAGCCAGCTCTTACAGGGGATGCGTCGCACTTGTAGGAGCTGGCTTGCCAGCGATGGGGTCATCAGCTTCGAATCACATATCCAGATTCACCCATCCCGGTTTTGCCACTTCCGGCGCAACCGCCTTCACCACTTTCCCCGTCGCCAACTCCACCCGTCGTGCCACCTCCGGGTCATCGGCAAACGGGATCAGGCTCGCTTCCTCCAGACTTTCTGCCGTCTGCTGCTTCAGGCAGTACTCGACCGCCAGCCAAAGCCCCGCAACACCCACGATATTCAACACGATCTCGAACATCTCAGCTCCTCGCCTCAGGCAATCCGTGCATCACGTTCAGCCATCGCCACGTCGGAAACCCGTACCGTGCGCCAGGCGTTGTACGCCATCAACAGCATGCCGCTGAGGAAGAACACGCCGCCGGCAAACCGCACCACAAATCCCGGATGACTGGCCTGCAAGGCTTCGACGAAGGAATAGGTCAGCGTGCCGTCGTCGTTGATCGCGCGCCACATCAGGCCCTGGGTGATGCCGTTGACCCACATCGAGGCGATGTACAGCACAGTGCCGATGGTCGCCAGCCAGAAGTGCAGGTTGATCAGCGGCGTGCTGTACATCTGCTCGCGGCCGAAGACTTTCGGAATCATATGGTAGACCGCGCCGAAGGTGATCATCGCCACCCAACCGAGGGCGCCGGCGTGCACGTGGCCGATGGTCCAGTCGGTGTAGTGGGAGAGGGCGTTCACGGTTTTGATCGCCATCATCGGCCCCTCGAAGGTCGACATGCCGTAGAAGGCCAGCGACAGCACCAGAAAACGCAAAATCGGATCGGTGCGCAATTTATGCCAGGCGCCCGAGAGCGTCATCATGCCGTTGATCATCCCGCCCCAGCTCGGCGCCAACAGGATCAGCGACATGGCCATGCCCAACGACTGCGCCCAGTCCGGCAACGCGGTGTAGTGCAAATGGTGCGGGCCGGCCCAGATGTACAGGGTGATCAACGCCCAGAAATGCACGATGGACAAGCGATAGGAGTACACCGGCCGCCCGACCTGTTTCGGCACGAAGTAATACATCATCCCGAGGAACCCGGTCGTCAGGAAAAACCCCACCGCGTTATGCCCGTACCACCACTGCACCATGGCGTCGGTGGCGCCGGAATACACCGGGTAGGACTTGAACCAGTCCACCGGAATCGACAGGTGATTGACCACGTGCAGCATGGCGATCACCACGATGAACGCGCCGAAAAACCAGTTGCCGACGTAAATGTGATGGGTCTTGCGTTGCACTACCGTCGTGAAAAACACCACGGCGTACGCCACCCAGACCACGGTCATCCACACCGCGCCGGAGAACTCGATCTCGGCGTATTCCTTGGTAGTGGTGTAGCCCAGCGGAAGGGTGATCAGCATCACCACGATGACCGATTGCCAACCCCAGAAGGTGAAGGCGGCGAGGGTGTCCGAGTACAGCCGCACCTGGCAGGTACGCTGCACTGCGTAATAACTGGCGGCGAACTGCGCGCTGCCGGCAAAGCCGAAAATCACCAGGCTGGTGTGCAGCGGACGCAAACGCCCGAACGAGGTCCAAGGCAGGTCGAGGTTCATCTCGGGCCACACCAGTTGCGAGGCGATCCACACCCCCATCGCCATCCCCACGACGCCCCAGAAAATGGTCGCCACGACGAATTGGCGGACGACCTTGTAGTTATAGGCCTGTCCGATTGTTGCTGTGCTCATGGTCAATGCTTCCACGGTTGCAAAGTCTTGCCAGGCCACCCGGACTGGCATGCCGTGAACTGTAGAAACCTCATCGAAAACAAAACAGATTCAGGAAAGCGCAATTAATACGGATCAGATAAAGGCGCCGTACCTGTCAGAGTTGACAGTATCGGTGGATTGAATCCAGCGGTTTAATAAACCCGCTGACGCATTGGGTAGTGGTGAGTTCCAGTGGTTGCGTTCAAGGCAAGTCAGCCCTGCCGGTCATGGCGATCAGGAGGGGCACTTTCATACAGGATGTTCTGAACTCAAGGGTGAACCAATGACAACTTTCACTTATACAGGCCCCAAGGCGCCTGCCGATGACGCGTCCGTGATGCCCGATATTCGCGGTAAAAAGATATTCATGGGTTTTTGGCATAACTGGGGGCCGAGTGCCGGGTATCAAGGCGGATTGACGGGGGAAGTGCAACTGGAAGACATCCCCGTCGAATACAACGTTGTGGCCGTCGCGTTCATGAAGGGGGCCGGTATCCCGACATTCAAGCCATACAATCAAACCGATGCGGAGTTTCGGCGTCAGGTCGGCGTACTCAACAAGCAAGGTCGCGCGGTGCTGATTTCACTGGGGGGCGCCGATGCCCACATTGAGCTGCGTAATGGTCAGGAACAGGCGTTTGCCGCTGAAATTATCCGATTGGCGGAAGTCTATGGTTTTGATGGGTTGGACATCGATCTGGAGCAGACTGCTATCGATTTTGCCGATAACAATAAGGTGATTCCGGCGGCGCTTAAACTGGTCAGGGAACACTACGCGAAGGAAGGCAAGCATTTCATCATCAGCATGGCGCCGGAGTTTCCGCACTTGGTAACGAGTGGCAAGTACGTACCGTATTTGACTGCGCTGAAGGACCATTACGACTTCATTGCCCCGCAATACTACAACCAGAACGGTGATGGGCTTTATGTGCCAGGCCTTAATCCACCCTGGCTGGCGCAAAACGATGGCGTGCGCAAGGAAGAGTTCCTCTACTACCTGACCACCGCATTGGTAACAGGTACTTATGGGTTCACCAAAATCCCTGCCGACAAATTTGTTATCGGCTTGCCCAGCAGTATCGATGCAGCCGCCAACGGGTATGTAGTGGATCCCGCTTTTGTGAAAAATGCACTCAAACGACTGGTAAAAGACGGCAACGGGATCAGAGGCTTGATGACGTGGTCGTGCAGTTGGGAGTGTGGCACCAACAAGGCCGGTGATTCGTACGATTGGCGCTTCAAAAGGATTTACGCACCCATCGTTGATGAGATGTCGAAACAACCTCAGTAGTGATCCATAAAACTGATATGGTTTTTTTGAAGTCTCCTGAATCTGTAATGTTTTTCCGGTGCCCCTCATAGTCGCCTCATCGAAAACGAGCCAAAGAGCCCGTCCCATCCTGATGAGGTAGCCACATGTATCAGTACGACGACTATGACCGGGCGCTGGTCTTCGAGCGGGTTGCGCAGTTTCGTGATCAGGTCGAACGCTTCACGGCAGGCGAGTTGAGCGAAGAGGAATTCCTGCCGTTGCGCTTGCAGAATGGCCTGTACATGCAAAAGCACGCGTACATGCTGCGCGTGGCCATTCCCTACGGCACGCTGAGCGCGCAACAGATGCGTACGCTGGCGAGCATCGCCCGGGATTACGACCGTGGCTACGGCCACTTCACCACCCGGCAGAACATGCAGTTCAACTGGATCGAGCTGGCCCAGGTGCCGGAAATCCTCGAACGCCTGGCCCAGGTAGAAATGCACGCGATCCAGACGTCCGGCAACTGCGTGCGCAACATCACCACCGAAGCCTTCGCCGGAGTTGCGGCGGACGAGTTGATCGACCCGCGACCGCTGGCGGAAATCCTGCGCCAATGGTCGACGATCAACCCGGAGTTCCTGTTCCTGCCACGCAAATTCAAGATCGCCATCTGCTCGGCCGTACAGGACCGCGCGGCGATCATGATGCACGACATCGGTCTTTATCTTTACCCCGGCGCCGACGGACAAATGCTCCTGCGGGTGATCGTTGGCGGTGGTTTGGGACGCACGCCGATTCTTGGCCTGCAGATTCGCGAAGGCTTGCCGTGGCAGCATTTGCTGTCG
The DNA here is from genome assembly GCF_019946615.1 of Pseudomonas sp. BF-R-01. Taxonomy (NCBI): domain Bacteria; kingdom Pseudomonadati; phylum Pseudomonadota; class Gammaproteobacteria; order Pseudomonadales; family Pseudomonadaceae; genus Pseudomonas; species Pseudomonas sp. BF-R-01. The sequence goes on along the minus strand of NZ_JAGYFX010000010.1, from coordinate 72,535 downwards.
TATGTCGAAGCGGTGCTGCGGGTCTACAACCGCCACGGTCGGCGGGACAACAAGTACAAGGCGCGGATCAAGATTCTGGTCAAGGCACTCGGGATCGACGCTTTCGCCAGGGAAGTGGAGGAGGAGTGGCAGCATCTCAAAGACGGTCCGGCGCAGTTGACCGGCGATGAATATGCGCGTGTCGCCAGTGCCTTCGTGCCGCCGGATTACCGTTCGCTGTCCAGTACTGACCTGGAGTTCGGCACCCGCCTGGCCGAAAACAGTGCATTCGCCCGCTGGGTCTCGCGCAACGTCCAGCCGCACAAGGTGCCGGGCTACGCCAGTGTGGTGCTGTCGACCAAACCGGGCAGTGCTTCGCCGCCGGGAGATGTCACCAGCGAACAAATGGATGCCGTGGCCGCGTGGTCCGAGCAATTCGGTTTCGGCGAAATCCGGATTGCCCATGAACAGAACATCGTCCTGCCGGACGTACCGAAGTCGGACCTGTTCACGCTCTGGCGTGTGGCTTGCGAGCACGGGTTGGGCAGTGCCAATGTCGGTTTGCTGACCGACATCATCGCGTGCCCCGGCGGCGATTTCTGTGCATTGGCCAACGCCAAGTCGATCCCCATTGCGCAAGGCATTCAGGCGCGTTTTGACGACCTGGATTATCTGCACGATCTGGGCGACATCAGCCTCAATATTTCCGGTTGCATGAACGCCTGCGGTCATCACCACATCGGCAATATCGGCATTCTTGGCGTCGACAAGAACGGCAGCGAGTGGTACCAGATCACCCTCGGCGGCGCTCAGGGCAAGAACAGCGCGTTGGGCAAAGTCATCGGCCCATCCTTCAGCGCGGCTGAAGTGCCCGACGTGATCGAGCGGATCATCGCCACGTTCGTGCGTTACCGCGAGAGTGAGGAACTGTTCGTCGACACGTTGCAGCGCCTGGGTCTGGAGCCGTTCAAAGAGGCGGTCTATCCGAAGTTGCTGGAGGTGTCGGCATGAACAATCTGCTACGACTGGAGGCCGGTGTGGCGCGGATCGATAGCGCCGATCCGTGGACCCTGGTCAGGGATCCAGCCACCGGATTACCTTCAGGTCCGGTGATAGTGCCGCTGGCCTGCTGGCTGGAGGAACCCGGGCAGCAGGGCGTGTGGCTGGGGCCGGACGATGAGGTGGAAAGCCTCAAACCGTGGTTCGACCAACTGCCGCTGATTGCGCTGGACTTCCCGAGTTTTCGCGACGGTCGTGGTTACAGCCAGGCGTATTTGCTGCGCACCCGATTGGGCTGGACCGGCGAACTGCGCGCGGTCGGCGATGTCCTGCGCGATCAACTCAGCCACATGCGCCAATGCGGGTTCGACAGCTTTGCGGTGCGCGTGGACAAGTCCGCCGAGGACGCGCTCAAGGGGCTCGCGGGCATGAGCGTGTTGTATGGCCGCTCGGTGATCGAGCCACGACCGTTGTTTCGGCGGCGCTGACAACCACACGACTTTTTGCTTTGGCCGGGGACCCCGTTTTGATAGAGTCCGCGCCTCATAAGGAAGCGGGTCAAAGAAAGGAGTCTGGTTTGAGCGCGGGCAAGAAAGTTTTAGGGCTGGTCGCAGTGTTGCTGATGGCGGCCCTGTGGGGCAGTTATGTGTATCTGTTCCAGGAGAACCGTGACGGGCAACTCGGGGCGTCAGCCGACAGTTCCGCCTGGTGCGGTACGCCACCGGCCAGCGATGCGGCGGCGCTGGGCAAGGATCACCTGACCCTGCGCATCACCAACAATGTACGGGGCGATTTCATGCTCTCGGGTGCGGTCATCGTCTCCGAGCGCACTTTCGATCGGTATGACCTGGGCCGCAACGAGTTGCGCCTGCGCCTGGAACCTCTTCAATGGTCCTACGGCGTCACGCCGATCTTCCTTGAGCAGGTCAGGATCAAACCGCTGAGTCGCAACCTCTCTTCGCTCGACAAAAGCGCCTACGCCGAGCTTGAATCCCGGCCCATCGGCGTGCAGGGGCGGGCGGCGGCGTTTCCGTTCGACACCTGGCGCTATGGCTACAAACCGGTGCTGTACATCCTCAAGGGCAATGAACGGATCGACCTGAAGTTCAAACGCATCACCACCCTCATGGAGATGTCCAACACCTTCACGCCGATTCAAAAGTACAACCGGGTCGAATACATCAACGAGAAAAACTCATTGGTTCGCGAGGACGATTACAAGCCCTACGCGGCCAATGAGTGCGCCTTCAGTGTCGAGCGCAAAGGCTCGTTCAAGGTGATCGTGCTGCTGTTGTTGCTGGTGATCTGCCTGCCGCTGATGCACGTGTTTTACCGCGACGAACCGGGCATCGATTTTCTCGCGACACTGGTGAGTATCGGCGCGATCCGCGTGCTGTTGGTGGGACCGCTGGAGGACTTCCAGTTGTACAACATCGACTTCCTGTTCGGCGCCGCGATTCTGTTGGTGGGCACGGTGTCGTTGATCAAGGCGATGCGGGCGAACAGTCGGCGGGAGTTGGCGTTGAAGAGTGGTTCGTCCTGGTGATACCGAGGCGAGGCTATCGCCAGCAAGCTGGCTCCTACAGGGGTATGCGATCTCTGTAGGAGCCGGCTTGCCGGCGATGGGGCCCCCGGATCACTTCAACGCAGGATCCCCCATGTTCATCTTCTTCCAGCCTTGCAACAGCACCTGGGCCTTGGGCTCCTGTCCGTTTTCCAGGTAGTACTGGATCAACGACAACCGCGCATTGCGGTTCGCCGGTTGTACCTTCAACAACCGTTCCAGTTCCTCGCAGGCCTCATCGACCTTGCCGCTGTCATGCAGCGCCACCGCCAGCACGTAGCCGAACTGCGCGCTCTGGGGTTCCAGGCCAGCGGCTTTGCGCAGCACCGGCATGGCCTGGGCCGTTTTGCCCGCTCGTATCAGCGACAACCCTTGGGTATGCAGCAGCAAAGCGGCGTCCGGATGCTCCTTGATGCCCTGTTCCAGCAGGGCCTGTGCCTCCTGACTACGCCCACTGGCTTCGAGCCACTGCACCAGCGTCACCAGCGCCGGGTAAAAGTCCGGATCGCGCTGGAGCGCCGTGCGCAGCAGCGCTTCAACTTCAGCGCTGCGACCGCTGGCCTGATACAGCATGGCGAGGTTGAGGTTGGCTTCCGCGCGTTCGGCCAGGCTCTTTTGCACAGCCTCATACTCGGCGATGGCGGCGTTCCAGTTCGCCTGAGCGCTGCCCAAACCGTCGCGGGCGACGCTGAGCAGATCCCGGGCGGCAGCGATGCGTACCGCTTTGACCGGGTCACCCAGTAACGGTGTCAGCAGTGGTGCGCGCTCCGGCGGCGGGAGGAACGCGCTGATCGCCCGAACGGCGCTTTCACGCACTTGCGGTGCCGGGTTGCGCAAGTCCTGAGTCGCCAGTTTCAACGCCTGTTCGCTGGGGTACAGCGGCAACTCGGCCAGCAGCGTTGCGCGCTGGATCGCCGGCAGGTTGCTGCGTTGCAGCTGTTCGTACAAGGCTTGCGCCGCGCCGGGCTGACCGTTGCGAATCAGCCACAGGCTTTCGTCGTAACGCGGCGCCTGGGGGGCGGCTGCGGTGTTCCAGAGCTTGAATTGTTCAGTGATTTTGTCACCGGCCTTGCCCTGATGGCAGGTCAGGCAGGCGTCCGGCGTGCCAAGTTTTTTCGCCCGCTCAGGGTTGGGAATACTGAAGCTGTGGTCATGCCGAAAGTCATTGCCCATGTAGAACTTGCCGGGCATGTGGCAATCCACGCACTGCGAACCCGGTTGCCCCATGGCGTGGTGGGTGTGCTCGACCGAATCATAGTTTTTCGCCTGCAAGCCCTTGCCCTCGACACCGGCCACCGAGGTTTTGCCGGCGTTGTTGTGGCATTGCAGGCAGACGCCGTTGCCCGGTGCCTTGAGTTCGTTGCTGTGGGGGTTGTGGCAGTTGCTGCAGCGCACGCCCTTGTCGAACATTTTGCTCTGGGCGAAGGAGCCGTGTTCGAACACTTCGTCCTTGATCTTGCCATCCAGCGCATACAACTCGCGGGTCAGGGGGCTGGGCAGATAGTCATCCATCAGGCGCTTGCCGACGGTAAAACCATCACCCAGCGGTGCGCGCCGGGAGTGGCAGCGGGCGCAGGTTTCGATCTCGACGGTCGCGTCCTTGTCCTTGAGGTCGACGGCGAAACCGGCGTGGATCAAATCAGTCTTTTTCGCGGTCCATTCCAGGTGGCTGGACGCCGGACCGTGGCACGCCTGACAACCCACGCCAAGGCTGTTCCACTGACTGCCAAAGGTGTTTTTAGCCGCATCGAAGTTGCGTTTGTAGCCGGTGGTATGGCACTCGACGCACATGAAATTGGCGTTCTGGCTCGGCTTGCTCCAGTGCAACGGGTTCTTGAAGTTCACACCCTGGCTCGGATAGAGGTGAAACCAGCGGTGTTTCTCGGTATCCCAGGCGACGCCCAACGCCTGCAACCGACCGTCACCGACCTCAATCAAATACTGCTGCAACGGCGCGATGCCAAAGGTGTAGGCGACCTTGAAGTCAGCTTTGTTGCCATCAATGCCCGGCGTGTTGACCCAGAATTCGTCGTTCTTGCGCGAAAACCGGGTCGTCTCGTTTTCGGCCTTGAAGGTGACGTTGTTGAAGTCGCCGAGCATCGTCCCGGCACTGGCTTCCTGCATCGCCAATTGGTGATGCGAGCCTTGCCAGTCCTTCACTTGTTCGCTGTGGCAAGCCTGGCACTGTTGCTCATCGACCATCTTCGCCGGCGCGGCGACCACGGGTTTTTCAGGAGCAATGACCGGTGTACTGAGCGGCGGCGCATAGGTCACCGGGGCCGGTTGGCTGCTGAACAGAAACCAGCCAATGCCCGCGATCGCCAGGAGCAACACGCTGATGAGAACGGGAAACAGATAACGAGAAAACGAAGTCGGTGACGAATCAGGGTTTGGGGCGGCTGCTTTATTTTTATGTTTCGGCATTGCGACTTCCATAGTCCGGGTGCGTTTGCCGTCAGGCGCGCGTTCTAGCTCGATGCAGCTTTGACGGATGCCGGGCGTCTGTCAAATGACAGGTGTGATCCTCTGCGCGGCGATAGATGAATGTTGTGATTCTGCACAACAAAACGCGCTGCATTAGCTATACCTGTTAAACCGTTTCCAAACCGTAGTCGACCGCCCTACAGGAGTTACCGCATGAAGCTTGCATTGATGATGAGTACATTGTGTATTGCCTCGATCGGCGTAGTTGGCTGCGCCAGCAAAAAGGTCGAGCCAGACGAGTATTCAGGCTTCCTCAAAAATTACAGCCAACTCCAGGAAGCCAAATCACCTTCGGGTGCAGTAGTGATGCGCTGGATCGATCCGAAAGTTGACATCAAGAAATTCCAAAGCGTGTACATCGAGCCGACCCAGCTGTATCCCAAGCCTCAGCCGACGGCAAAAATCCCTCAGACCACCCTGAACGGAATCACCAGTTATTACGATCAGGCGCTCAAACGCGAAATCGGCAAATCCCTGCCTCTGGCCTCAGGCCCTGGCCCGGGTGTGATTGTGGTGCGCGCCGCGATCACTGCCGTGAGCAGCAAGACCGAAGGGCTGAAACCTTATGAAGTGATCCCGATTGCGCTGGTGGCAGCGGCGGTGAGTACTGCCAGCGGTATTCGTGATCAGCAGACCGACCTGGCCACCGAAGCGGTGTTCCTCGACGGCGGCAGCAATAAAGTCGTGGCCCAGGTCGTGCGCAAGGGCACCGGCAAACCGCTGGAAAACGAATCGCAGGTGATGAAGGCCGATGACGTGAAAAGCGTGATCGATGGCTGGGCTGCGGATATGCATCAGTCGTATCTGAAGCTCAAATCCAAATAATGTATCGGGGCTGAGGGCCCCTTCGCGAGCAAGCCCGCTCCCACATTGGATTTGTGATCGACACACAACCCATGTGGGAGCGAGCCTGCTCGCGATGGCGGACTCACACACGCCGCATCACTCCCCGACAAACCACCGATAATACGGATTCCCCCCATCCCCGCGCATCACCTCGCGAATATCCCTGGCCCACGCATCACGGTCGCCGTCATAGGCATGCAGGCTCGCCCGATAGAACTGCATCAAGCGCTGCTGGTGCGCATTCATCCGCTCGATGAATCCCGCATCGGCATTCACTAACGGTGGCGCGACGTGCAAGTCCAGCAGGGCCGGGAGCACCCGACTGATCTCTTTGTCCCGCACCCACGGCGCATATTCGATACGCGGCTGGTCGTCGGTCACCGGCGGGGCATCGGCGGCGAAACGCTCCAGCCCCGTGCGATCGGTGACCCACGTGGCGAGCAAGGCGTTGGCGGAACCGATGCCCACGTCCTGCAACGTGCCGCGCACGCTGTCCTGCTGGAAACGCTCGCTGATTTTCGCCGCATCCAGCGCAATCGGTTCCATCGAACCCACCAGCAGCATTTCGTGGAACTCGCTGGTCCACACGTTGGCGTACGGGAACACATCGAGAAAGCTGCGCACCAGGGCGCGTGAATCGTCGATGTTCTGCGTGGGCAGCGGCAGCCACTGCGCGACCAGCCCCTGTTTCTCCAGGCGACTGGCGGCCAGTTGGTAGAAGTCCCGGGAGTAAAGATTGACCACGCCGGCCGCGGAGGGCGGTGGCGGTTCAAGGGTGATCAAGTCATAGCGCTGCGGGTTGCGCAGCAGCTCCTGGCGCCCGTCGCGCAGGCGTACGTCAACGCCGGGATCGGCGGCGGCATTGAAGTTGCCTTTGAACAGCGGCGCAGCCTTGACCACCGAAGGCAGCAACTCGGCCACCACCCGGTGTTCCAGCCCCGGATAACGGGTCAATGCGCCGGCGGTGATGCCGGTGCCAAAACCGATCACCAGCGCCGAGCGCGGTTCGCCGTTGTGGATCAGCAGCGGCAGCAGCGCCTGAATGCGCATGTAACGCAGGGACGGCATGGCGTCGCCGGTGTTGGACACGCCTTGAATGTACAAGCGCTGGAAGGCTTTCTGCCCCTTGCCCTGGGTGACCACCGCCACGGTCCCGCCGCGTCCTTCCTCATAGAAGGCCAGCGTGGCGTTGCGAGCACCGGGGAGCAGGCTGGCGAGTTTGTTCACCGGGGTAAATACCGCCACCGCCACCGACAACAAGCCGATAGCCACCACCGCTTGGCGCCGACCTTTCTTGACCCCGTGACCCTTGCGCACCGCGAAATACCCGATCCCGGCGGCGACGATGGCCAACAGCCCCAATGTGCGTACCAGGCCCAGCCACGGGATCAGCACAAACCCGCAGAGCATCACGCCGACAATCCCGCCCAGCGTATTGAACGCCACGACAGCGCCGACATCCTGGCCGACCCGCTCGCGGCCAACGCTCAGGCGCAGGGCGAGGGGAAACGCCGCGCCCAACAACAGCGTCGGCACAAACACGATGCTTAACGCCGCCACCGCAAACCGCGCGCTCATGCCCGGCAACTCACTCGCACCCAGCGACAACACCCAGGCTTCGGCGAGGCTTTGCGCGACCACCAACCAGCGACCGAGCAGGGCGATTTCCAGCAACGCGACCAGCCCGGCGCCGGCGATCAGCAAACCGAATACCCCCCAGGGATCACGAATGCGCTCCACCCGACGGGCCAGCAGCACACTGCCGAGAAACAGCCCAGTGAGGTACGTCGCCAGCACCACGGCAAAGGCGTAGGTGCGGGTGCTCATGAACTGCACGATCGATTGCGACCAGACCACCTCATAACCGAGGGCCACACCGCCGGCAATCGAGTACAGCCACAAGGCCAGTCGGTCGGGCGCTTTGCTCGACGTGTGTTTCGCCGGCGCAACGGCCGGCAGTGAACGGTGACGCTGAAACCACAAGGCGCCGGCGGCGGCCAGCAGGTTCAGCATCGCGGCCGCCAGGGCACTGCCGCGCACGCCGAGGGTGGCAATCAGCACGAACGCGGCCAGCAGGGTGCCGGCGATGGCCCCGGCGGTGTTCGCCGCGTAAAGCTGGCCGCCAGCCTTGCCCAGATTTAGCGGGTCAGTGGCCAGCGAGCGCACCAGCACCGGCAAGGTGCCGCCCATCAACAGCGCCGGAATACCCACCAACGCAAACGGCAATACCCATGCGGCCAGACCGATGTGTTGTTCCAGCCAGGCAAACGGGCTGGCCGCGAGGCTCATGGCAAAGGTCGCGCCGACACCCAGCACGGCCACCACCACTTCCAGCCCTGCATACAGCAGAACGGGCTGCTGCAATCGATCCGCCCAGCGTCCGAACAGCCATCCACCCAAGGCCAGCCCGGCAAAAAAAGCGCTGATACCGGTGGTGATTGCATAAACCTCGACGCCGACCACCAGCGACAGTTGCTTGATCCACAAGACCTGATACACCAGCGCTGCGGCACCGGAGACGAACAGCAACAGGGCCGGGATCAGCAGCGCGGGGGAGGCGGCATGAGGAACAGGAATGGCCGACGACTTGCTGGCGACACGTGAGGACATAGGGCTATTGCCTTGTACAAATTTCGAATTAAACACAAAACCATTGTAGGAGCCGGCTTGCCGGCGATAGCGGCCGTCCAGTCGATAAAAGTGTCGCCTGAAAAAACGCCATCGCCGGCAAGCCGGCTCCTACAGGGTTTGTGTTTGCACCATGGAATAGGGCCGCTTGCCCGGTCAGGGCGAGCGGCGGTCAAACATTATTTCTTGGCTTTTTCTTCAATCCGCCGATCCACATCCGCGCGGATCTGATCGATGCTGAAGCTCGCCGGTTTCTGGCTAGGCGGATACTCGACGAAGGTTTCCAGGAATCTCGCGGCCTGGGTGGACGCTAGCGATACGAGGTACGCATTCTTGGCCGTCCAGTCGTAATACTGGTCGGAAACCACGTCGGCACGTTCATACGGATCCATGCGCAGGTTGAAGATTTTCGGTACGCGCAGGCAGACGAACGGTTCGGCCCAGACTTCGAAACCACCTGGTTTGCGTTGTTCGCAGAACACCGCTTTCCAGTTGCCGGAGCGCATGGACACGAGCACGCCATCATCGTTGAAGTAGAAGAACTGCGTGCGCTCACTCTTAGGCGATTGGCCGGTCAGGTACGGTAGTTGGTTGTACCCGTCCAGGTGCACCTTGAAACTGGTGCCGCCTGAAGCCGGCGCCCAGCCCTTGAGCAGCTTGTCCTTGACCCCGTCGTCGCCAGCAGCCGCCAGCAGGGTCGGGAACCAGTCGAGGCCCGAGAACAGCTCGTTGGAAACCTCGCCCGGTTTGATCTTGCCCGGCCAACGCACCATGGCCGGAACGCGGTAGGCACCTTCCCAGTTGGAGTTCTTCTCGTTACGGAACGGCGTGGTCGCCGCGTCCGGCCAGGACCATTGATTCGGGCCGTTGTCGGTGGTGTAGACCACGATGGTGTTGTCGGTGATTTTCAGGTCATCGAGGGTCTTGAGCAGTTTGCCGACATCCCCGTCGTGCTCGAGCATGCCGTCGGCGTACTCGTTGCCTGGCATGCCGCTCTGGCCCGCCATCGATTCACGCACATGAGTGAAGGCGTGCATGCGCGTGGTGTTCATCCAGACGAAGAACGGCTTATCGGCCTTGGCCTGTTTCTCGATGAACGCTTGCGCAGCGGCGGTGGTTTCGTCGTCGATGGTTTCCATGCGCTTGGTCGTCAAGGCGCCGGTGTCCTCGATCTTGCCATCGGCAAAGCTGTGGATCACGCCGCGTGGAGAGTTGGCCTTGACCCACTCGGGGTCATCTTTGGGCCAATACGGTCGTTGCGGCTCTTCTTCGGCATTGAGGTGGTACAGGTTGCCGAAAAATTCGTCAAAGCCGTGGTTTGTCGGCAGGTATTCATCCCGGTCGCCCAAGTGATTTTTGCCGAACTGGCCTGTCGCGTAGCCTTGCGATTTGAGTGCCTGAGCAATGGTGATGTCGCGTTTCTGAATGCCGACCGGCGCACCTGGAACGCCGACTTTCGACAGGCCGGTACGCAACGGCGTCTGGCCAGTGATGAACGATGAGCGTCCGGCCGTGCAGCTGTTCTCCGCGTAATAGTCGGTGAACAGCATGCCTTCCTTGGCAATCCGGTCGATGTTCGGAGTCTTGTACCCGACCACGCCCATGGAGTAGGCACTGATGTTGGTCTGGCCGATGTCATCGCCGAAGATCACCAGGATATTGGGTTTTTCGGCGGCCCCGGCAGTCGCCGAAATCGCCATCACCGAGGCTGCCACCAGGGCGAGTTTCGGTAGCCACTTGCGTATGCGAGTCATCTGACTTGCTCCTTTTGCGCTAGTGTCGCGTGGTGCGACAAACGTTTATTGCAGTCCTGCGTCACGCTTTTTATTGCACTTGCTCGGGAGTGGCGGCTGCCTCGAACGGATAGATCCGGCGCCATTCGGACGCCATGTCGACGATAGTCCAGCCACGGGTTTTTGCTTCGTCCAGGGCTTTGTCCAGGCGCCCGATATCGGACTTTCGGTCATAGGCCCATTCGCGTTTGGCGTCGGTGTGGTGCACCAACCCCATGAATCGTTTGCCGGGGCCGGCGGCAGTCCACTGCAACATTTGCAGGTCGCCGTCGGAATTGCCGAACGCCAGGATTGGCCGCTTGCCGATCACCGCGTCGATGCTTTCCGGTTTGCCCGGACCGTCGTCGTTATGGGCCAGCTTGGGCGTGCGCACGATCGAAGCCTTGCCGTCCTTGAACTGGAACGCCGTGACGAAGGTGGTGCCGATCACTTGCTCGGGCGGGATGCCGTAGACCTTCTCGGCGAAGGCGCGCATGAACCCGGTGTCGCCACCGGAGACGATGTAGGTCTTGAAGTCCTGGCCGCGCAGGTAGTCGAGCATTTCCAGCATCGGCTGGAAGATCATCTCGGTGTACGGCTTGCCGGTCTTCGGATGCCGGGCCTGGCTCAGCCAGGTCTTGGCATAGTCGTCGAAGGCTTCGGTGGTCATGCCGGTGTGGGTCGCACCGAAGATCTTCATGATGCCGTCCATGCCGGCGGCGGCGAGTGCCTGGTGATCGTTTTCCAGGACGGCCTTGAAGGGCTGGGTGGTTTTCCATTCCGGGTGCTGCGGCGCGGTGCGCTTGACCTCTTCCAGGGCAAACAGCAGCTCGAAGTACATCGGCTGCTCGCTCCACAAGGTGCCGTCGTTGTCGAACACGGCGATGCGGTCAGCGGGCTTGACGAAGTCCCTGCTGGATTGGTCGGTGACCGTCTGGACGAACTCGATGATGTGCTTTTTCGCCGGGCCGTCATTCCACGACGGCAATGGCTCGTTGGCATGCGCCAGCAGCGGCAGGATCAGCGTGAAGAGCAGCGTCAGCCCGAAACGATGGTGGCTTGAAGTCGCGTTCGTCATGGGAATTCCTTCTCGTGGACGGGGTTGAGCGGCCGCAGTGCGGAAACGGTCCGGACGTTGCTGCCTCGCGCCTGACTATGCAGCGTAGACAAGGATTGCCCGAGTTGGCGCAGCGCCTGATCTTCGGTCGATTGACGGCTGTAACAGGCGCGTAACAGGTCCTGCAGGCGCGGGCCGAGGACGCTCAATTTCAGGCCCCCGCGACTGCGTTTGAGCCACAGGTACAGGGCGCTGAGTTGCGCCGGTGTGGCGTTGATTTGCCGTGGAATCTGCCGCCAGGCGTAGTCGGCGGATTGCAGCCACGCGGCGTGTCGGGCACGGCGTCGGTCGCGCACGGACAGGTAAGCGCGATGCATGAAAGGCCTTGCGAACCAGCCCAGGAGCAGCACTGCCGGCAGCAGCAAGACAACCAGCCAGTGCCTGGAAAAACGCACGCGACTGTGTTCGCCCATTTGTTTCAGGTCTTCGGCAATCGAGAACACTGGCGTGTAAGCGCTGTTGGCGATGGCCTCGAAGCTCACTGCCGGCACTTGCGCGGTGCGGGTTTGCTGGCTGCTGGCGTCCCACCATTTCAGCTCGATCGCGGGCAGGCTGTGATGGCCTTCGCTGTCGATACGGTAAGTCACGGTGTCGATGCGTTGGCCGCCGGTGAAGTTGCCTCGGCCGTCGTCCAGGCCGCTGATTTGCGGGTTTTTCGGGTAACGGCTCAGGCCGCTGACATCGCCCAATGACGGCGCAGGCAGCGACATGGCCATGGCGTTGTCGGCCTGTAAGGTCAGTTGCCGGGTCAGGCTGTCGCCGACCTTCAAAGGCGTTGCCGAGTCGATGACTTTTTGCGTGAAACGCAGCCCTTGCGCCACCAGTACCGGTTCGCCGGATTTGAATCCAGGTGGTTGCTTGGCGGTGAAATGCAGCGGCTGGCTTTGCGCACTCAACGGGGCTCTGGCCTGGCCCGGCGTGGCCTGCACAGTCAGCGCCGGAATATCGAAACCCCGGGCCTGATTCGGGCTGATCCGGTAGCTGTAGCGCATGCCGTTGAACGCCTTGCCGTCCAGCGTCTGGTTGATGTGCTCGGCGTGGCCGTCGGGCGGCAGCACCAGCGCGCCGGGCAGTTTCAGGTCGGGCAGGGCGGGGGCGTCGGTGAACCAACTGTCGGTGAGGACGTCGAGTTGCAGTTCCAGAAGGCCGCCGACCATGACCGGGTCAGCGGGTTGCAGGCGCGTCTGGATGCGCAGTTCGGGTTCGGCGGCGAGGGCGGATGTGGTGATCAGGCAGCAGAGCAAGGCGGCAAGTGTTGTGGTGAGTGAGCGGACGCCATCGCGAGCAGGCTCGCTCCCACAGTTGATTGGATTGAAATCAAATTTTTGTGATCGCCACAAATCCTCTGTAGGAGCCGGCTTGCCGGCGATGGCCATCACTCGATTCATGGCTTGCCCCCCGCCTGATCCTGCAAGCTGAACTTCTGCTTGAGGAATTTCGCTGGCGATGTCGTCAGGTTCTGCAACCACAACGCGTCCGACGTCGCTTGCTCGGTCTCCACGGCTTTGCTTTGTCCCTTGCCCGGCGCCTTGTCCATCTTGATTTCGTCAGGTTTGATCTCAGGCGCGTTCTGTTCGGCGCTCTCGGTGTCTTTCTCCAGGGCGATGGCCAGCGCCAGATTGGCCGTGGCCTCCGGGAACTGTGGTTGCAGCTTCAGCGCCTGGGTGTAGGCCGCGATGGCCTGATCAAACTTGAAACGGCGCACGTAAATATTGCCCAGGTAGAAATACGCCTGGGGTGTTTCCAGTCGCGCAAAACTCGCCAGCGCGAGGTCAAAATCCGCCGCGTTATAGGCCGCGATGCCCTTCCAGTACGGATCGACAAACAGGGCAGCAGCCTTCGGGAAATGCTCATGTTCGAAGGCCCAGCGACCTTGCTGGTCGGGGGTGAAAAATGCATCGGTCAAAGCGTTGGCCTGGGCATTGGTGGGCTGAAAACCGATACCCAGCGCCAGCAGCAAACCGGCCGTCCAGTTCAGGCTCCAGCCTTTGCGCACGCAGAAAAACGCGATGAGCAGCAGCGGCCAGCACAGCCAGTATCCGGCGTCTTTCCAATGCAACTCACGCTGCTCGTCACTGGCCACCTGGAAATGTTGACGGGCGTGCAGTTCGATCCAGTCCAGATCGTTGTCATTGAGCGTCAGGCTGCCCAGCGGCGCCGCCATGGCTGATGCCAACTGCTTCAGCGCGGCCTGGTCGAAACGGCCAAGGGCCGGGCGGCCATTACTGTCGGTGCGCGGCTGGCCATTGGCGTCACGAATGATCCCGCCATCCTCGCTGCCGACGGCGAGGATCAACACTTGCAGCGTGCTGTCGTTCAGTTGCTTGCCCAGGCCGGCGAGTTGCGAGGTGTCGGCGCCGTCGGTGATCAGCAACAACGTGCCCGGCGTTTTCTCCGCCGCCAACAGGCGTTTGGCCTCGTCGATAACCGCGCCGACATCCTTCCCCGGTTTGCCGATCAGGTCACTGCTCAATGCCTGGATAAACGTATCGAGCAACGCCGGATCGTCGGTTGGCGGCAGCACCAGATGCGCGCTGCCGGCGTAGGCGATCAGCGCGTTGCGGGCACCGGCGCGGCGCTGGATCAGGTCATGCAGTTTGTGTTTGACCGCTTCCAGGCGACTGGGCGGCACGTCGCTGGCGTCCATCGAGGGCGAGAGGTCGATGGCAATGATCAGCGGCGCACGATTTTCCAGAAAGTCCGGCCGGTCCTGCTCCCAGGTCGGACCGGCAGCGGCGAGGGCGCCCAACATCAACAGCGCACACACCAGATGCACCGGCCGCAAGCGCTGTTGGTCCTGCGGGGTCATCAGCAAGTGCGCCAGCAAGTGCTCGGCAATGTTGCTGCGCAAACGCCGCTGCACATCCCGGCTGCGCCTCCAGAGCCACGGCAGCAAGGCACCCAACGGCACGAGCAAGAGCCACAGCGGACGGAGGAAGTGCAAGTCGCTGAGGTTGATCTCCATCTCAAGCCTCCTGCCGCTGACGCGCGAGGGTCAGGTGCGGACGCAGCAGGGCGCCGAGGTGGTAGAGCGCGAGCAAACCGATAGCGGCGCCGAGCGGCCACCAGAACAGATCCTTTTTCGGTTGGTGGCTGAGGGTTTTCACCTGGTGCGGGGTCAGCGTGTCGAGGGTGCTGTAGACCTGATCCAGCGCCGTGCGGTCTTCGGCGCGGAAGAACTTGCCGCCCGTGGCGTCGGCAATCTGCTGCAAGCCTTGCAGGTTGACCTTGGCTTCGCCTTCGGCGCTCGGGTCGCCAATGCCGATGGTGTGAATCACCACACCTTTGGCGGCGGCCATCGACGCCGCATGATCCGGGGTGATGGCGCTGCTGGTGTCGTTGCCGTCGGTGAGCAGGATCAGGACTTTTTCCTGTTCATGGGCCTGATCCAGCAACTTCAGGCTCAGGCCAATCGCATCGCCAATGGCGGTGTTGGGTCCGGCCATGCCGATGCCGGTGTCGTCCAGCAACAGCGACAGGCTGGCGTGATCCAGTGTCAGTGGCGCCTGCGGATACGCGCCGCTGCCGAACACGATCAGGCCCAGGCGATCCTCTTTACGCTTGTCGATAAAACCGTGGACCACGTCCTTGACCGCCGCCAGACGATTGATCTTCTGCCCGTTGGCATCGGTGAAATCAGTGGTTTCCATTGACTGGGAGATGTCGATGGCCAGCATCAGATCGCGCACCGGTTGCTGGCGTTCGATGGGTTTTTCCACGAACACCGGGCGTGCGGCCGCGAGCAGCAACAGCGCCCAGACCAGCAGGTTCAGGAGCAATTGCCAACGATTGTTGCGTGTGCCGGCGGCGCTTGGCGCCTGACCGACCGCGCGGCTCATGGCGCCAAAAAACGGCACCCGCACGGCGCTGCGGGCTTCGCGGTAATCGGGCAGGTAGCGGTAACCCAACCAGGGCAACGGCAGGAGCAGTAACAGCCAGGGGTAATCAAGCTGCCACATGGTGCGACTCCACCCAGTGTTTGCAGGTGTCGAACAGCTGCTGACGCTGATCATCGGGCAACGCCAGCAATGTTGCATCCGGCGCATAGGCCAGCAACGCCAATTGCCGGCTGAAATCCGCAGGCAACGGCTGCGCACTGTGCTGCGCCAGAAATGTCTGCCAACGCTCATTACCTAACGCCGCAGGACCTTGTAGGAGCCGGCTTGCCGGCGATGGCGTCCGCGAGGGCTGTGCAAATCTCAAGGGCCCCATCGCCGGCAAGCCGGCTCCTACAGAGGGTGTGTTCCAATTTGAGGGCATCGACAGGGCTACACGTTTGAGCAGTTCGGGGAGTTCGCGCAGGGCGCTGATTTGATCATCGCTGCTTTGCAGTTCAGCCAACCGCACCAGCGCCTCGCGCCGATACCGATCCCGCTGCCACTGCCAATACCGCCGTGCACCCACCAGCAACACAGCAGCCATCAACACCGCCAACAACACCCACCAGCCCCACGTCTGCGGCGCATAACTGACGGGCGCCGGCAGGGCCATTTCCTTGAGTTGCTCAATGCTCGGCACGTTCGGGTTCATCGCCGCCCCCCGCCGAGTTTGCCCAGTTCCGCGCGCAGTTGTGCCTGCGCCTCGGTCGCCGTACTGAACATCATCAACGGCACCTGACTGCGTCGCAGCAGCGTGGCGACGTCCTTGAGCCGACCGCTGAGAAAATCCCCCAGCGGCTGATGAACACTGCGTTGCTCGACCGCCAGCTCGACTTGCAACTGACCTTGAGTAATCAGCAAACGACCATTTTTCGGCAGGTTCAACGCCAACGGGTCGTACACCTGCATGGCAATCACATCGTTATGCGCCGCCAGTTGCCGCATCAGTTGCAAGGTGCGTTCGCCCGCACCGGCAAAGTCGCTGACGATGCAGATCAGGTGATCGTGACCGGCCACTGCCAGACACTGTTGCAGGACTTTATCGAGTTGATCCTCGCCCTCGGCGTCCGGGTTGGCCGCGCTCAATGCCTGATTCTGCTGGACGATGCGACTGCACAGCGCTTCGATCCGTTTGCGGCTGCGCAACGGGGCAATCGCGTCGATCCGTGAGTCGTTGAATACCAACCCTCCAACCCGGTCGCCCGCGTTGAACACCATCCACGCCGCCAGTGCGCCGAGTTCGGCGGCAACCGCGGATTTGAAACTGCGTTGCGAGCCGAAAAACATCGACATGCGCTGGTCCACGAGGATCAACGCCGGGCGATCGCGCTCTTCGGTGAACGTGCGCACCACCGGTTTGCCGGTGCGCAGCGAGGCGCGCCAATCGAGGTGACGCAAGTCGTCCCCCGGTTGATAGCGGCGCAGCTCATCGAAATTCAGCCCGCGCCCCCGCAGCCGCGAAGCGTGGTTGCCGGCGAGGATGCTGCCTTGCGGCTGGCGTGCGAGGAAACTCAGGTCACGGGCCTTGAATTCCAGCGCCATCAATTGCGCCAGAGAGACATAGACCAGACCGTCGACACTTTTTATTTTCAACATCAGGCAGGAATCGCAACGTTATCGAGCAGGCGATCCAGCACCTGATCGGCCGTGACGCCATCAGCGACCGCGTCATAACTCAGCTGCAAACGATGCCGCAGCACCGGATGCACCACGGCGCGCACGTTGTCCGGCGAGACAAAATCCTGCCCCTGCAGCCAGGCATCGGCGCGGGCGCAACGGTCCAGGCCGATGCCGCCGCGCGGGCTGGCGCCGATGGCGATCCAGCGGCCAAGGTCCGCGTCGTAATCCGTCGGATGGCGGGTGGCGTTGATCAGGTCGATCAGGTAACGATCGATGGCCGGGGACACATGGATGGCGCTGACTTCCCGGCGTGCAGCGAAAATCACGTCCTGCGACAGCGCGAAACCCTGCACCGGCGCGGTCTTGGCGCCTGTCGCAAACTCCTCTTCACGCAGCAGTCGCAGTACTTGGCTCTCGTTTTCCGCGCTCGGGTAATCGAGCAGCACCTTCATCAGAAAACGGTCCATCTGCGCTTCCGGAAGCGGGTAAGTGCCTTCCTGTTCGATGGGGTTTTGGGTGGCGACCACAATGAACAACTCCGGCAGCCCATGGCTGTTGCCGGCCACGGTGATTTGCCGTTCTTCCATCGCTTCCAGCAGGGCTGCCTGGACCTTGGCCGGTGCGCGGTTGATTTCGTCGGCCAGAATCAGGTTGCCGAACAGTGGACCGGGCTGGAACCGGATCTCGTTCTTGCCTTCGATCTGGTGCAGCACTTCGGCACCGGTGATGTCCGACGGCAGGAGATCAGGGGTGAACTGGATGCGGCTCATCTTCGCGTCCAGATGCTTGGCCAGCGCTTTCACCGTGCGGGTCTTGGCCAGCCCGGGCAAGCTTTCCAGGAGCAAATGGCCGTTAGCGAGAAGACCCAGCAGAATCTGCCGGATCACTTGATCCTGGCCCAGCACCGCTTCGGCGATGCTGGCTTGCAGGGCATTGAGGTCGTTGAGTGCGGTCATTGAGGGGCCTTTATTCAAGTCGCCAAAGGCGTTGGCAGGTTGATCGATAAAACTGGCGATCCCTGTTCACTTCTAGAAGAACGCCAAAGTCAGGTTGACGCTGAATCCGTTGCCTTCAGGCCGGTTCTTGGTGTCGAACTCCGGGATCCAGCGAGCGTTGACGCTGGCCTGGGCGTCGGCGAATTTGCCGGCCCAGCCCACCGTCGGTCCGGCGCCCACCGAGCGTCCGCGAAAGCCGCTGTTGGCGCCTGACCCGGAGTCGTCGGTGAGCTGCTGGATGTAGCCCGCGGCCATGCCGGCGTTCCAGCCGTTGCCGAAACCGTGGGTCCATAGCGCATCGAGGGTGAAGAGGTTGCCGTTCTTGTAGTCCGTGGCGTTGTTTTCGGTGTAGAACTCAAGCCCGCCAGACAAGGTGAACTCGCCGCCCTTGCCGTCGAGGTGAGTGAAGGCCACGGTGGGCATGAAGGTGTAGGTGTTCTGCCCGGCGTTGGCTAGGCGATCATCGTTGTAAGCGCCGGTCGGCAGGTAGATCGGCAAGGACAACGAGAGGTGGTTGACCTCGTCGAAGTGGTAGCCGGCGGCAATGGGCGTCACCAGCAGGTCGGCGAACTGGGTGCCGGTATCTTCCGTTCCCAGCGTCCGGCCACGAGGCCCGGTGACGCTCGCGGTAATGTCGGTGTACTGCACCGGCACGCCAATCGCCGACGCGTAGTTCCAGCGACCCTTGCCGGTGTCCCAGACATGGGTGAAGTTGGCCATGGTGTAAGACACTTTCAGGTCCAGGCCGGCACTCAAGGCGCCAACGATAGGCACTTGCACGTTGCCCTTGAGCTCGCCGTCGTACCAGAAACTGCTCAACGACATTACCCAGCCGGGTTCCGGTGGCACGATCCCGGCATTGGAAAATACCTGCAAGCCGGTCATCGGCCGACCGCCACCGCCTTCTGCCGCCAGTGCCAGCGGGCTGCTGCCGACCACGCAGAGGGCCAACAAAGGACGTACCACAAAAGACCTGACCATGGCTGGCTCCGCTTATTGATTTTGTGGGGTGACTGGCGTCAACAAGGGCATTTTCCACTCGCCGCTGGAGACTTCCGGTCTTGGCAGGTACAGGCGCAGGACACCGTAGAAAGGCCCGTTCGGCGCTGGCAGCCAATTACTTTGCAGGTCTTTGGGCGGGGCTTTGTGCTGCACATAGAGGGTCAGGCCGCCGTCGGCATCCAGCTTGAGATCCGGCAGCATTCGCGAGTTGATCAGGTAACGATTCAACGGGTTGGCGACCAGCAATTTGTTCTTGCCGTCGTACATCGTCAGCGACCAGAACGCGTCGGCCGGGGGCAGGGCGCCCTTGTCGAAATGCAGCGTGTAGTCGTGTTTCGAGGCGTCGACTGGCTGGCCGTCCTTATCGACGAAATAGCCGATGTAATTCGCCTCCTCGGCAGAGTTGCCGAAGATCCCCATGTTGGCGCCGGCGTATCGGTACAGGTAGTTACCGTTGAGGTGGTCACGGGTGCCGAACAAATCGCCGCTGCTGACCTGATGGCTGTCGACCTTGTCCTTTTTAAACTGTGCGAATTCGGCCTTGGCGTCGGCGATGCCGTCTTCCAGGGCTTTGCGCTGACTGGCAGGCAGCTCGTTGGGTTTGAACGGCTTGCCGGCTCCGATGCCGATTTTGGCGAAGCGCGCCAGCAAGTCTTTTTCCGCGTCCTGGGGCGGGGCAAACGACAGCATGAAATTCAGGTAGCCGAACAGCTCCGGGGTTTCGCTCATGGTCGGCGTGGGCTTGGGCCAGTCGACCTTCGGCGCGGCAGGCGGGGCCTTTTGTTTAACGTAGTGGCTCAGCGGCTCGATCTTGTAGCCCTTCTGGATACCCTTGACCTTGCCCAGGTCTTTTTCGTCGAACAACTGCGTGCGATACAGCGCGTAGGCGATGTTGGTTTCACTGCGCAGCAGACGGTCGATTTCAACCGGTTGCTGACCTTGCCAGTTCGGCCCGGCGATCATGAAATGCCCGCCGGCGTTGCCCGTGCTGCGGGTGCCCAGATACGCAAAATTCTGCGTGTAGGCGTCGATCAGTTGCACCGAGTAGTAACGGTGTTCTTCGATGGGCGGCAGGGTCAGCACCACCGGCTCGGCACGCAGATCCATCCAGATAAACGAGTAGGGCGTGTCGGCGTTGGGCGTGACGAAGGCCGTGTCCTTGGCGGTGAAAGCCTGTGCGGTGTTGCCGATCTGATTGAGCGGTGCCTTGAAGTTCGGGCTCTTCTTGTCGACCGCCTGGGTGTAGAGGGTCTTGTACATTTCCACCACCGGGTAGCCGTACAAATAAGCTTCCTTGGCGATGGCCCGCGCTTCTTCCGGGCTGGCGGTGAATCCGGTCTTTTGGCTGACGCTGACGTCTTGAGCGCCAACGCCGCAACTGACAAACATGCTCATCAAGCTGTAACCGGCTGCGCGAATTGCACCGTGCATAAATAGGGTCCTTATTATTTGCCGAAGGTGACGTTGATCCCCGCGAACAGCGTGAACTGCGGCAAGCCATCGCCCTTGCGCTCGACGGTCCACTGCGGCTCGATGAAGGCGTTGAGAATACTGGACCCGGACTTCCAGACCTTGCCGGCACCCAGACCGAGGGGGATGTAATGGGTGTCGTTTTTCAGGTCGAAGGTCCAGATGGCAGTGGAGCGCAGGTACCAGCCTCTATCGAGGTTGTGAATGACAAACGGCTGCAGGGTTGCCGATTCGACATGCGGGCGGTCGCTGTCGCCGGCAAAAGAACTCTGGTATTGCACTAACGCACCGAGCAAGCCACGGGGCGATGAATCAATCGCAATGGCCGCCAGCCCCGCTTGCCACTTGCCGGTGCCGAGCTCGTCCCGATCGGCGTAGGGCGCGGTGATCATCGGGCCAATGCCCAACTGCACGCCTTCGGTCTTGAGCAGGAAGATATCAAACAGGTTCAGATCGCCTTCGCCGGTGCTGTAGCCACCGTGCGGATCGGGACGGGTGCTGATCGGTGCGGTGGCGCGCAGCAACTGCGGGACGCCGATGAAGTCGTTGGGCGCAATCGGCAGCGTCCCGCGCACCAGCAAATCGTTGGTGTGGATATTCGAGTCGTAGTACTTCGGGGTGTAGTAGTCCTGCAGGTTCATCCCCGGTGCGAGGTTCAACGGGTTGTTACTTTTGTTGGCCGTGTCAGCGTTGTCCGCCTGGGCACACACGGCGGACGTTATTGAAACCGCCAACAAAAGGGCGCTCGCTCCTGGAGTGTTCGACATGATTCCCCGGTTCCTTGGTGGCTCATTGGCCTACTCGGCACTTGGCGGCCGTTATGCGTAATCTCTTTCCTATCAAGCCTGTAGGACATGTCTGATGACGTTAGCAGTTGTCGGCGGGTAATCCAGTCGAAGGGCGCACTTCTCTGCCTGTGAAGTGGTTGTTGATGATGATCAAGCGCTTCAAACAAAACGTGGGATGGCATTCCGTATTCGAATAAAAAGCAGCCGGCATATTGCCGATGAGTCTTTGCGACCTGTGATTTGTGACAGTTTTCGGCGGCGTGTTTTTCGCTGATAGTTAAATGCCCAGTTTTCAATCACCGACGATTATCGAGAACACACCATGATGAACCAGCCCAATAAAAAATCAGCCCCCGATCGTTCCTGGGACGAAGCCACGATTCTTTTCAACGGCAAGCCGGTATTGCCGAACGAGACAATCGCCCTGCTTTATGGAGAGGACAATACTCTCGATATAGAAGCCACACCGGAAGTCGCCGAAGAGATTTATCTGGCGGTCGTGGATAATAATGAGGGCGTTAAACTCCTGGTGGAACCGGAATTGGAATCCTGGCACAAGCTGGTCGATGGAAAGTTAAGTTATAAAATCAGTCCGGAAGTTGGAAAGAGCGGTGCTCTTGTGCTCGCTCTAATGAGTCGGCAATTGAATATGCCATTGGAAATTTCATGTCAGGTCATGTCGCCCAAGCCAATTGAACAGTTAGTCATCCGGATTAATGGCTCAGAGATAAAGTCTGGCGATGTTATTTATGCGGTGAGAGATAGCAGCAATTTAATTGAGGTGGAACCTCTTCCTGGTAGCCCGCTAATAGGCCAGAACATTGTATTGTCATCGGATGCAGTGACACCCCCGAATCTGGGGCCAGTGTTCGAACCGCCAGAAGGATCTCAAACACTTAACCCCGTTGCTCGTTGGAGCCTGGATTGCGGTGACGAAACGGATGGAAATCTATCAATCAGATTGAGTCTGGAGAGTAGCCAGCTAGAATTTATTGATCTGCCAGTGGACGTGGGCTATCAAGACAGTGGTGTCATACTGACAACCATTGTTCAGCTGACGGTTGGCAGGTCAATAACATTGACGACTAGCGTTATGAAGGGGTTTCAGTTGGGGGCGGGGGTTAAAGTTGAATGGCTAAGGGCCGATGCTAGTCGTCTGAAACTTGAATACACCGGTGAAAATGCAAAAAGCTCTATACAGTTTAAACAGGGTGAATTGGTCGGCGTGATTACTGCCCGCATCTTTGTTCGCGGAAAACCTAGTTTTTCAAGAACCGTTAATATCGTTTAACCGTAAAAAAGTTGCAGCTATAGTGGGGGGCGTTACCCACGCGAAAGATTGCTCCTCGAGTATGCCGCCCCGATAAATATCAGGTTAAACGTGTGAACGTAGAGTTCCCGATCACGTCCGTTCAATGGCACAGGACCTGGACGTGATCGCGGCGCTATGGCGGGGCTCAGCGCTTGTCCATCTGCTCTCGTTGCCGCTCCTCCTGCTCCCGCAGTTCCGGCGTGAACTCTGCACCAAAATCCTCCGCCTCGAACACCTGGCGGATCTCGATCTCAGCTTCGGTACCCGGCATCGGGTTAGGGCAGCGCTTGACCCATTCGATCGCTTCCTCTTTCGACTTCACTTGCCACAGCCAGTAGCCGGCGATCAATTCCTTGGTCTCGATAAACGGACCGTCGATCACCGTGCGCTGGTCGCCCGAAAAACGCACGCGCGCGCCTTTACTGCTTGGGTGCAGGCCTTCGCCGGCCAGCATGATCCCGGCCTTGATCAGCTCCTCGTTGTAATTGCCCGTCGCGGTCAACAGTTCTTCGCTGGGCATGACGCCCGCCTCGGAGTCTGGGCTGGCTTTGACAATGATCATGAATCGCATGGGGTTGTCTCCAATGGATGTGAGTGACTCACAGCATGGTCGATTGGCCGAGGTTTAAATCGACAGCACTTCCCAAAGTATCGCGCGTCATCGGAACAACGCGGCTCAAGTCCTTATTCCAATACAACGGTATTTCTCGAACATTTATTGTGAATGGATCTTATCAACTGTCATTTCTGACAGTGCCCCCCGCTGCTTTATTTCTCGATAGTCGAGTGGCCAGTTTTTTGTCCACTTCCAACTATCGGAAACGTGTCATGACCTCGAATCTTAAAATCGGAGCTACCGAAACTTCTCCCGTTTATTTTTGTTACGGGGCTTCAGGCGAGCGCGGGCATACGCTCACCGCAGTCGGCGAAGCCAGCAGCCCGTGGGTCGGACACGGCGTCAGCGTAAATCCCGCTGCCGGGCAAACCCTTCCGTTCCAGACCGTCCCCGCGTCTGGCGATTACCAGAAGTTTTCGGAGCAGGGATGTGAGTGGAAGGTCAATTGTCCGAACGACGGCGAAGAGCTCGCCTTCGATTGCAGGATACAGACCGAGTTTACCGCCGAGCCCTACAGTATTCCGGTGAAGTTGGGGCATTACCTGCGTGAATTCCTGGGCAGGCGCAATCCGATCGGTGCGCCCCTGATCGGTGATGAAGTCACCGCCGAGGTCCAGGTCGTGTCTGCCTACACCCAAAAACTACTGAAAGATGTCGAGGTTCAGTGGTTCGTCGGTGGGGAACCCGCAGTCTCCAAAAAAACCAACGATCTGGGCTGGAGCACATTCAGTCACACCTTCACAGCGGACGGCGAACAGTCGATTTCGGCCAAGGTGTTTAATCCCTATAACGACACGTGGGTCGAACATAGTTTTCCAATCAAGGTGTACGCCGATAGTCCCTGGAAAGAAGCGGAGCTGAAAGTAAACAATGTACTCGTACCGTGGCGTTCATCCGTTCTATTGCGTCGTGGGCAAGCGAATGAAGTGACCGTAAAAGTTGAGCCGGCAATCGCAAAAACACTCAGGCTGGCGTTGATTAATGAGGAAGGGCTGAACATTGTTGCCGTGCCTGCGGACACTGTATGGCAGCAACCGGATCCAGTGTCCGGAGAGTTCAAATGGACCCTCACCTCGAACGAGCAGAAGAGTGGTCGAGTCAAGTTAGTCATCTATAGCCAGGAAGTGGCCCAGCCTTGGGAGCACGACGGGCGGGTGCTTGCAAACAATCTTGCTGATGAAGTGGAGGTCCGGATTGACGGCAAACCTGTCACGTCGGACGTCAACTTTTTCATCCGCGGTCGGCCTGGTGTTATTACGTTGGAGTCCAAAGAGAGCAGCTCGGTGATAGAGGGCCTTGGGGTGACGCTGACACGCGTGATCACCAGCGGTCTCGATGAAGCAGACTTGGTGTCCAGCCCTGGATTTGGCGTTTCAACGCCAGATCATCGCTGGAGCGTCACCGGGTCCAACAAGAGTGGAACTTTCCAGCTGATATTCACGTGCCAGGGCATTGCCGTGCCGCTTACGCTGGCACTCAATGCCTTGTTGTCGACTGATCTGAATGACGAAGCCGATGTGCGGATCGACGGCGTGGAAATCCCGGTCGAAGGGTGGGTCTTCTTCCGGGGGGAAGCACAAACGCTGACAGTGGTTGCCAAATCGGGCAGTCCACTGGGCCGTCTACCTCTGAAGTTGCAATGGATCACAGGGGAACTGGAGCCCGAAGCGTTTACTTGCGAACCTGCCCTGGACACTTATACCGAAGGCCGCAGCTGGAGCATCACCGGCCCCGCAGACAAGAGCGGCATGTGCCAATTCGGGTTCGTTGGCGAGGGCATGAGTACGCCCATTGAATTGCCAGAGTGTGTGTTGCTGTCGAAAAACTTCGCCGATGAGGGGGCGTTCTTGGTCGACGATGTGGAGCTGTCGGACAATACGGTTTTCACCAGAGGCGTTGCAAGAACCCTGACCCTGGTGCCGAAGGTGGGCAGCCCGCTCGCCAATTTGACCAAAAGCTTGCAATGGCTTGCCGGCACGGGATTGGTCAAAGCAGATCTGACATGCACCCCGGCACTCGACCTGGCCACAAAGCTCAATAGTTGGCAAATGACCGGTTCCGCCACCAAAAGCGGTACGTTCCAGTTGAAACTGGTTGGCCCGGGCGGGGTCACGCTGACGCAGTTGGCAGTCTGCATGTTGTTGTCGCACAACCTTGAGGATGACGTGACCGTCAAGCTTGATGGCGCTGTTATCCCGGCCGAAGGCAAGGTGTTCATCCGGGGCAAACCGCGTACGTTGACCCTGGAGCCGAAAGCGGGCAGTCCGGTGGCCAATCTGCTGATGAGCTTGCTATGGGGCAACGGCACCGGTTTGGTCGAAGGAGACTTCCAATGCGTACCGGCATTGGGGCAGGCGACCGCATCACACAGCTGGGGCATCACAGCCCCCGTGACCAAGAGCGGCACCTTCCACTTTACAGTGGCCGGTCCGAGCGGCGTTACGCTGATCACCCTCGCGCTCAGTACCGTGCTGTCAGCCAACTTGCGCGACGAAGCCGACCTCCTGTTTGCCGGCAAGCCAGTGCCGGCTCAAGGGGTTGTGCTGTTGCGCGGCCAGCCGGGAACATTTTCATTGGTGCCCAAGGCGAATAGCCCCATTGCCGGTAAACCTCTTGCGATGAAGTACGCAGGGGGCACGCTGCCTGTGAGTGATGTGACTTGCCAGCCCCCATTCGGCGAATCAACAACTCAGTATCAATGGGCGTTCACTGGCCCTGCCAATCGAAGCGGTACATTAATTGCGGAAGTTGCTTGCGGGCAGGATGCGAAGCTGGATATGGAGGCGGTTGTTGTTTTATCGAAAAACCTTTCCGATGAGTTGAGTGCTATTACCCTATCGGTTGATGGTAGTCCGGACACTGATGTCGATTTGTATGGCGATGGGATAATGCTCACGTCGCCAAGGTCTCGACTGACATTTGTTGCCAACGCCGATAGTCCTGTTAAAGGGAGAACAGTGTCATTCAAATGGGCGGACGGGCAGAACTCGTCAATGGATATTGTTCCAAATCCCGTAAAGATAAACGATTCTGGTGTCGTTGAGTTTCAAGGGAAAGAGCATGCGGACTCAAATAAGGTGCATCGGCTTTGCCTTGACTATGGTGGAGCAGAAACTAATCCGTGGGACTTCAAATATTTGAGTCCGAGCAATGAAGGTCTCAAGGTGCTGTTTGAAGGTGTTGAGCATGGCGGTGTTCCTGCATACCTGAAACTTAGCACGATGTATGAGTTGATTGTGGTGCCGAGAACGGAGGACAGTGTTCTTGTGGGTTGGAAGTGTTCTTTCTCGGCCCCCTCCACTGTCGGGTATTCAGTACAAATATTTTCCGAGGTCGGCGATTGGCTCACCATTAAGCCACCCAGCGCAGGCGGTACGAAAATAAATGTAAGGGTGGTGAAGAATGGCGCCATTTCCAACCCTGGGTTTAATCTCGGATTGTTGGTTAAAGGTTTGGCTTTAGTAGGTATTCCGATGAGGGTTTTGGATGTTGATTTGAAAGATGATGCATGAGTCGTGGTTTAAATTTGTTTAATGGCTTTCGGCGTGCTAATTGCAGAGGATGATAAAAATGAGTAATCAAGCGCTAAGTGATTTTTTCGACTCTATTCAGCTCAATGAATATGAAATTGATATTGAAAAGCCAACGCTGGAACTTCGTTGCGGGCAGCGCTATAAATTAAAAGTTTTCGGGCGAAAGGATGGACCATCGTTCACGGGTAGGTGCGATCTCAGATGCTTGAACGGTGACCCTCCTGGGGCCGTCGAAATTATTAGTTCACATCTTTCAGTTCCGGGAGGTAGTGTCATCGAGCTGGTGTTAATGACGCGAGATTACGTTGGTAAAAGTAGGCTTGAGTTGGGAGTAGAAGGAAGTCAAGGTGCTCTGATTGTTTCGGTCGATGTTGAGGCAGATCGTATAAAAAACTGCCGTATTCGTCTTGAGAATGGTGATGAAAGAGCGGCGGGTAAAGGAGGTCATTTTATTGCCGTACCCGTTGATGAGAAAAATGTTGTATTTACGTTCGAGCATGAAAGCATGGGGCGACGGCTTGTAGCGCGGAATAATTGGGTCGGGTTTGAGCCTGATGTTATCCAGTATAATCCCCAGGAGTCGAAAGTTATTACTGGTTATCCTGGCAATGTTCCGGTTTATCTTCAGGATGGGGGTGGATTGTATCGGGGTACAATTCATTTTGAAATTTATAAGGCTTGGGCTACGTTCAGTAGTGATGGAGCTAATCACGGAGAGTTTCTTCCGATAATGATGGAGGCGAATAGGGTATATAAAATTTCAGTTAGCCCCCTTGATGCCGAAGAAAATGGGGCGATAGGTGTCATTTATGGTATTCCCGAGTGGATGGATGTGTTCCCGGAGCAGGATGCTGAAAATTTTGATGGGCCACATGTGCCATGGCTAATGATTGGCGCCCATGTAGTTTATCCAATCGGTGGTCCAGGGAAAAGTGAAAGATATATTAGGTTGAAAGATACTGCCCCCAAAGGGGCTCTTCCAGTAATATTTGCGTTTCTTGATGGAAAAGAATCTCGTGGTATTGTTAATTTGGAAAGGATATAGCTATTCAGGCTGTTATTGGTTTCATGAAAGAAACATCGATGGCTGTATAAGTAAAAAAGAGGCCTATATATTAAGGCCTCTTTTTTATGTCTGGCAGTACGATTCTTGCAGTTTTACTCGTGTTGTGCTTGATTACGCTAGACTTTCGCTGAACAGCTTTTGTAGAATTTTCTGGCAGCCTCTTTATTTTGTATCGGCCCATAGGCCATCAGCGCAATCCATGCTTAACTTCTGCCTCGTCGAATTTTCCACATCAACGTTCAGAAGGACTCCGTTCATGGCTCAAGTCACTCTCAAAGGCAACCCGGTTCAAGTCAACGGCCAACTGCCACAAGCCGGTTCCAAGGCGCCAGCCTTTTCCCTGGTTGCCGGCAATCTGTCCGACGTGACCCTGGCGAGCTTCGCCGGCAAGCGCAAAGTGCTGAACATCTTCCCAAGCGTCGACACGCCAACCTGCGCCACGTCGGTGCGCAAGTTCAACGCCCAGGCCAACGATGTCGCCAACACCGTGGTGCTGTGCATCTCCGCTGACCTGCCGTTCGCCCAGGCCCGTTTCTGCGGCGCCGAAGGCCTGGAAAACGTGCAGAACCTGTCGACCCTGCGCGGTGCCGAGTTCATCGAGAACTACGGCGTTGCGATTGCCGATGGCCCACTCAAAGGCCTGACCGCCCGTGCCGTTGTGGTACTGGACGAGAACGACAACGTGCTGCACAGCGAGCTGGTCAAGGAAATCGCTGAAGAACCGAACTACGAAGCGGCACTCGCTGTTCTGAAATAAGCATACCTTTACAATTGTTAACGGCCTGGCCCTGTCCAGGCCGTTTTCATTTGTGCTTCAGTGTCTTAGATAAATCTCCTGTTACGTAAGCCGAAGGTAAATTGCCGGTAAAGGCGCTTTGCTAAATCCCCGCCAGTGCTTATCGTTCAGCCTCCCGTAGAAAAAGCCCACGCGCCCAATGGTTGATCATTCAATGCAATCCTCTGCTCCCCGTAGTCCTCGTCGCTGGCTGTTCGGCCTGCTTGTCCTGTTGGTCATCGCCGGCCTGTGCTGGAAGTTCTGGCCTGGCAGTGCTGCGCCCAAAGAAGGCAGCGGACAAAAAGCCGTGGCCGGGCACACTGGCCGCTCGGGTGGCATGCGTCCGGGTTTCGGTGGGGCGACCGGGCCGGTTCCGGTGCGTGTGGCGCCGGCGGTCAAGGGTGACTTCCCGCTGTATTACAAGGCGTTGGGCACCGTGACGGCGCTGAACACCATTAATGTGCGCAGTCGGGTGGGCGGCGAACTGATCAAGGTGTCGTTCGAAGAAGGGCAGATGGTCAAGGCCGGTGACTTGCTGGCGGAAATCGATCCGCGCCCTTACCAGAACGCCTTGCTGCAAGCCGAAGGCACCTTGTTGCAGAATCAGGCGCAACTGAAAAACGCGCAGGTCGATGTCGAGCGTTATCGCAACCTGTACCGCGAAGACAGCATCGCCAAGCAAACCCTGGACACCGCCGAAGCGCTGGTCGGCCAGTACCAAGGCACGGTCAAGACCAATCAGGCAGCGGTCAACGACGCCAAGCTCAATCTCGAATTCACCAAAATCCGTGCGCCGATAACCGGGCGTGTGGGCCTGCGTCAACTCGACGTCGGCAACCTGGTAGCGGCCAACGACACCACGGCGCTGGCGATCATCACCCAGACCCAGCCGATCAGCGTGGCGTTCACCTTGCCGGAAAACAGCCTCGACGTGGTGCTGACCCGCTATCGCAGCGGCGCCAAATTGCCCGCCGAAGCGTGGAACCGTGGCGACACCCAAATACAGGCCACCGGTGTATTGCAGAGCCTCGACAACCAGATCGACGTCACCACCGGCACTTTGAAATTCAAGGCGCGCTACGAAAACCGTGATCAGGCGCTGTTCCCCAATCAGTTCGTCAACGTCCACCTGTTGGCCGACACCCTCAAAGGCGTGGTACTCGCGCCGTCGGCAGCGATTCAATTCGGCACCAACGGCACCTTCGTCTATGCGATGGATGGCGACAAGAAAGTCACGATCCGCCAGTTGAAGGTCGGCGCCAGCGACGGTGACAACACCGTGATTACCGAAGGTCTGGTTGCCGGCGATCGTGTCGTCCTGGAGGGCACCGACCGCCTGAAGGAAGGCAGCGAAGTGGAAGTGGTCAACGACACCAAGGATGTGCCGACCACCCCGACCGGGCACCTGCAAGGTAAATCGGCGGCCGATGCGACTGAGCCGGCGACCACCGACAAGGCGAAAAAGGGCGGCGCATGAACATCTCGCGTCTGTTCATCCTTCGCCCGGTCGCCACGACCCTGAGCATGCTGGCCATTATTCTGGCCGGCGTGATCGCCTATCGGCTGTTGCCGGTATCGGCGTTGCCACAGGTTGATTACCCGACCATTCGCGTGATGACCCTCTATCCCGGCGCCAGCCCGGACGTCATGACCAGCGCCGTCACCGCGCCGCTCGAACGTCAGTTCGGGCAGATGCCGGGGCTCACGCAAATGGCCTCGACCAGCTCCGGCGGCGCTTCGGTATTGACCCTGCGGTTCAGCCTCGACATCAACATGGACGTCGCCGAGCAGCAGGTGCAAGCCGCGATCAACGCCGCGACCAATCTGCTGCCCAAGGACCTGCCGGCACCACCGGTGTACAACAAGGTCAACCCGGCGGACACCCCGGTGCTGACCCTGGCGATCACCTCCAAAACCATGCTGTTGCCCAAGCTCAATGACCTGGTCGATACGCGCATGGCGCAGAAAATCGCCCAGATCAGCGGCGTCGGCATGGTCAGCATTGCCGGCGGTCAGCGTCAGGCGGTACGGATCAAGGTCAACCCCGAGGCCCTGGCGGCCAACGGCCTGAACCTGTCGGATGTGCGCACCTTGATCGGCGCCTCCAACGTCAACCAGCCCAAGGGCAACTTCGACGGCCCGACCCGGGTCTCGATGCTCGATGCAAACGATCAACTGACCTCGCCCAAGGATTACGCCAACCTGATCCTGGCCTACACCAACGGCGCGCCGTTGCGGCTCAAGGACGTGGCGGAAATCGTCGATGGCGCAGAGAACGAGCGCCTGGCGGCCTGGGCCAATGAGAATCAGGCGGTGTTGCTGAATATTCAGCGTCAGCCGGGGGCCAACGTCATCGAGGTGGTCGACCGGATCAAGGCCTTGCTGCCGAGCATCACCGACAACCTGCCGGCCGGTCTCGAGGTCACCGTACTGACCGACCGCACCCAGACCATCCGCGCATCGGTCACCGACGTGCAACACGAGCTGCTGATCGCCATCGCGCTGGTGGTGATGGTGACGTTCCTGTTCCTGCGCCGGGCCAGCGCCACGATCATTCCATCGGTGGCCGTGCCGCTGTCGCTGATCGGCACCTTCGGCGTGATGTACCTCGCCGGTTTCTCGGTGAACAACCTGACGCTGATGGCGCTGACCATCGCCACCGGTTTCGTGGTGGACGATGCGATCGTCATGCTGGAGAACATTTCCCGGTTCATCGAAGAGGGCGACAGCCCGTTGAACGCGGCGCTCAAGGGTGCCAAGCAGATTGGCTTTACCCTGATTTCCCTGACGCTGTCGCTGATCGCGGTACTGATTCCGCTGCTGTTCATGGCCGACGTGGTAGGGCGCCTGTTCCGCGAATTTGCCATCACCCTGGCGGTGGCGATCCTGATTTCCCTGGTCGTGTCGTTGACCCTGACACCGATGATGTGTGCGCGGTTGCTCAAGCGTGAACCCAAGGAAGAAGAGCAGGGCCGTTTCTACCGGGCCAGCGGCGAAGCAATTGATTGGATGATCGCGGCTTACGGGCGTAAGTTAAAGTGGGTTCTCAAGCATCAACCGCTGACGTTGCTGGTGGCCATCGGCACTTTGGCGCTGACCGTGTTCCTTTACATGGTGGTGCCGAAGGGCTTCTTCCCGGTGCAGGACACCGGGGTGATTCAGGGGATTTCCGAGGCGCCGCAGTCGATTTCCTTTGCGGCGATGAGCGAGCGGCAGCAGGAACTGGCGAAAGTGATCCTCGCGGATCCTGCCGTCGAAAGCCTGTCGTCCTACATCGGTGTCGATGGCGATAACTCGACGTTGAACAGCGGTCGCCTGCTGATCAACCTCAAATCACACAGCAATCGCGACTTGAGCGCCACCGAGGTGATTGCCCGCCTGCAACCGGAACTCGACAAACTGGTCGGTATCCGTCTGTTCATGCAGCCGGTACAAGACCTGACCATCGAGGACCGGGTCAGCCGTACGCAGTACCAGTTCAGCATGTCGTCGCCGGATTCCGAGCTGCTCAGCCTGTGGAGCAGTCGATTGGTCGAGGCTTTGGCCCAACGGCCGGAACTGACCGACGTCGCCAGTGACCTTCAGGACAAAGGCTTGCAGGTTTACCTGGTGATCGACCGCGATGCCGCGTCGCGGGTCGGCGTATCGGTGTCGAACATCACCGACGCGCTGTACGACGCCTTCGGCCAACGGCAGATTTCGACCATTTACACCCAGGCCAGCCAGTATCGCGTGGTCCTGCAGTCGCAGTCCGGCGAGAAAATCGGCCCGGACGCGCTGAACCAGATTCACGTCAAGACCACCGATGGCGGGCAAGTGCGCCTCTCCAGCCTGGCGCACATCGAAGAACGTCAGGCGCAACTGGCGATCACCCACATCGGCCAGTTCCCGGCGGTGATGATGTCCTTCAACCTCGCACCCGGCGTGGCGCTGGGGCATGCGGTGCAAATCATCGAGCAAGTGCAAAAGGACATCGGCATGCCGATTGGCGTGCAGACCCAGTTCCAGGGCGCGGCGGAGGCATTCCAGGCTTCGCTGTCGAGCACCTTGCTGCTGATTCTGGCGGCGGTGGTGACCATGTACATCGTGCTCGGCGTGCTCTACGAGAGCTACATCCACCCGATCACCATCCTCTCGACCTTGCCCTCGGCGGCGGTCGGCGCCTTGCTGGCGTTGCTGTTGAGTGGCAATGACCTGGGGATGATCGCGATCATCGGCATCATCCTGCTGATCGGTATCGTGAAGAAGAACGCGATCATGATGATCGACTTCGCCCTAGACGCCGAGCGCAATCAGGGCATGGACCCGGAAACAGCGATCTATCAAGCCGCGTTGCTGCGGTTCCGGCCGATTCTGATGACCACGCTCGCGGCGTTGTTCGGCGCGGTGCCGTTGATGCTCGCCACCGGTTCCGGCGCTGAATTACGTCAGCCGTTGGGTCTGGTGATGGTCGGTGGTTTGTTGGTGAGTCAGGTGCTGACGCTGTTCACCACGCCTGTTATCTACCTGTACTTCGACCGCCTCGGTCGTCGTTGGGGCCGCAAGTCCGAGTCCGTGGAAGTGGTCGAGCAGCCATGAACCTCTCCGGACCTTTCATCAAGCGCCCGGTCGCCACCATGTTGCTGAGCCTGGCGATCATGCTGCTGGGCGGGGTGAGCTTCGGCCTGCTGCCGGTGTCGCCGCTGCCGCAAATGGACTTCCCGGTGATCGTGGTCCAGGCCAGTCTGCCCGGCGCGAGCCCGGAGGTAATGGCCTCGACCGTGGCCACGCCGCTCGAACGTTCCTTCGGCGCCATTGCCGGGGTCAACACCATGAGCAGCCGCTCCAGCCAGGGCTCGACCCGGGTCATTTTGCAGTTTGACCTCGACCGCGACATCAACGGCGCGGCGCGGGAAGTGCAAGCGGCGATCAACGCCTCGCGCAACCTGCTGCCGAGCGGGATGCGCAGCATGCCGACCTACAAGAAGGTCAACCCGTCCCAGGCACCAATCATGGTGCTGTCGCTGACTTCGGACGTTTTGGAGAAGGGCCAGCTCTACGATTTGGCCTCGACGATCCTGTCCCAGAGCCTGTCCCAGGTGCAAGGCGTGGGCGAAGTACAGATCGGCGGCAGCTCTTTGCCGGCGGTGCGTATCGAACTCGAACCGCAGGCGCTCAACCAGTACGGCGTGGCGCTGGACGATGTGCGCAACACCATCGCCAACGCCAACGTGCGCCGGCCCAAGGGCTCGGTCGAGGACGGCCAGCGCTTGTGGCAGGTTCAGGCCAACGATCAACTGGAAAAGGCCAAGGACTACGAGTCGCTGATCATCCACTACAACGGCGGTGCAGCATTGCGCCTGAAGGATGTGGCCAAGGTCAGCGACGGCGTCGAGGACCGCTACAACAGCGGTTTCTTCAACGACGACGCGGCGGTGCTGCTGGTGATCAACCGTCAGGCCGGCGCCAACATCATCGAGACCGTCAACGAGATCAAGGCCCAGCTCCCGGCACTGCAAGCCGTGCTGCCAGCCAGCGTCAAACTGAACCTGGCCATGGACCGTTCGCCGGTGATCAAGGCGACCCTGCATGAAGCGGAAATGACCCTGCTGATTGCCGTGGCGCTGGTGATTCTGGTGGTGTTCCTGTTCCTCGGTAACTTCCGAGCCTCGCTGATTCCGACCCTCGCGGTGCCGGTGTCGCTGGTCGGCACTTTCGCGGTGATGTACCTCTACGGGTTCTCGCTGAACAACCTGTCGTTGATGGCATTGATTTTGGCCACCGGGCTGGTGGTGGACGACGCCATCGTGGTGCTGGAGAACATTTCCCGGCACATCGACGAAGGCGTGCCGCCGATGAAGGCCGCTTACCTCGGGGCACAGGAAGTCGGCTTTACGCTGCTGTCGATGAACGTCTCGCTGGTGGCGGTGTTTCTCTCGATCCTGTTTATGGGCGGGATCATCGAAAGCCTGTTCCGTGAGTTTTCCATCACGCTGGCGGCGTCCATCGTGGTGTCGCTGGTGGTCTCGCTGACGCTGACACCGATGCTGTGCGCCCGTTGGCTGAAGCCACATACGCCGGGTCAAGAAAACCGTTTGCAGCGCTGGAGTCAGCGCGCCAATGAGTGGATGGTCGGCAAATACGCCACCAGCCTCGATTGGGTGCTGCGTCACCGTCGTCTGACATTGCTCAGTTTGATCGTGACAGTTGGCGTTAATATTGCGCTGTATGTTGTTGTTCCTAAAACATTTTTGCCTCAGCAAGACACCGGCCAACTGATCGGTTTCGTGCGCGGCGACGATGGTCTGTCGTTCAGCGTTATGCAGCCGAAAATGGAAATCTTCCGCCGTGCCGTGTTGAAAGATGAGGCAGTGGAAAGCGTTGCCGGCTTCATTGGTGGCACTAACGGCACCAACAACGCCTTCATGCTGGTGCGTCTGAAGCCGATCAAGGAACGGGCCTTGTCCGCGCAAAAGGTCATCGAACGCCTGCGCAAGGAAATGCCCAAGGTTCCCGGCGCACAGTTGATGCTGATGGCGGATCAGGACCTGCAGTTTGGCGGTGGTCGTGAACAGACCAGTTCGCAGTATTCCTACATCCTGCAAAGCGCCGACCTTGGCGAATTGCGCCAGTGGTACCCGAAAGTCGTCACCGCGCTCAAGGCGTTGCCGGAGCTGACCGCGATTGATGCCCGTGAAGGGCGCGGCGCGCAGCAAGTGACCTTGATCGTCGACCGCGATCAGGCCAAACGCCTGGGCGTCGATATGGACATGGTCACCGCCGTGTTGAACAACGCCTACAGCCAGCGGCAGATTTCGACGATCTACGACAGCCTTAACCAGTATCAGGTGGTGATGGAGGTCAATCCGAAGTACGCCCAGGACCCGATTACCCTCAAGCAGGTCCAGGTGATCACCGCCGACGGCGCGCGGATTCCGCTATCGACCATCGCCCATTACGAAAACAGCCTGGAAGATGACCGCGTCAGCCACGAAGGCCAGTTCGCCTCCGAAAGCATTTCCTTCGACATGGCCGAAGGCGTGACCGTGGAGCAGGGCAGTGCGGCCATCGAACGGGCGATTGCCAAGCTCGGCATGCCGGAAGACGTCATCGTGAAAATGGCCGGTACAGCCGATGCCTTTGCCGCCACGCAAAAGAGCCAGCCGTGGATGATTCTTGGCGCGCTGGTGGCGGTGTATCTGGTGCTGGGCGTGTTGTATGAAAGCTACATTCATCCGCTGACCATTCTCTCGACCTTGCCGTCGGCCGGGGTCGGCGCGTTGTTGTCGATCTATGCATTGGGCGGCGAGTTCAGCCTGATCTCGTTGCTCGGCCTGTTTTTGCTGATCGGGGTGGTGAAGAAAAACGCCATTCTGATGATCGACCTCGCGCTGCAACTGGAGCGGCAAAAGGGCCTGGAACCCCTGGAATCAATTCGCAGCGCGTGCCTGCAACGTCTGCGTCCGATTCTGATGACCACGCTGGCCGCGATCCTCGGGGCGTTGCCGCTGCTGCTGAGCCGTGCCGAAGGTGCGGAAATGCGCCAGCCGCTGGGCCTGACCATCATCGGCGGGCTGATCTTCAGTCAGGTGCTGACTCTTTACACCACCCCGGTGGTTTACCTCTATCTCGACAAACTGCGCCATCGTTTCAATAAATGGCGTGGGGTGCGTACTGATGCTGCTCTGGAAACTCCGCTATGACTGACCGTTCGCTTATCAACCTGTCTGCACCGCTGATTACGGCCAGAGGCTCGCGTTTGTTGAGCCTGTCGCTGTGCGTGGCGCTGCTCAGTGCCTGCGCCATCGGCCCGGATTACCAGCGCCCGACGGCCGCCGCGCCGGTGCAGTACAAGGAGGCGGCCGGTTGGCGTCAGGCCAATCCCAGCGATTCCCTGGCCCGCGGCGCCTGGTGGGAGCTGTATGGCGATCAACAGCTCAACGGCCTGATCGACAAACTCAACAGCGCCAACCAGACCGTCGCCCAGTCCGAAGCCCAGTACCGTCAGGCCCAGGCTTTGGTGCGCAGTGCCCGTGGCGCTTTCTTCCCGACGGTGGACCTGACCGTCGGGAAAAACCGTTCCAGCCAGGGCACCGGCAGCAGCAGTTCGAGCCTGAGCAGTTCCTCCAGCGGTATTCGCAACACCTACACGGCCCAGGCCGGGGTCAGTTGGGAGGCCGATGTCTGGGGTAAATTGCGCCGAGGCCTTGAGGCCGACACCGCCAACGCCGAG
Source organism: Pseudomonas sp. BF-R-01 (assembly GCF_019946615.1). NCBI lineage: Bacteria > Pseudomonadati > Pseudomonadota > Gammaproteobacteria > Pseudomonadales > Pseudomonadaceae > Pseudomonas > Pseudomonas sp. BF-R-01. The sequence goes on along the minus strand of NZ_JAGYFX010000010.1, from coordinate 35,879 downwards.
GCAAGTTTTGCCGATCTGGCGGCGATGCGGTTGAGCCAGCAGTCGGAATTGGTGCAGAACTACCTGCAATTGCGCGTGATCGATGAGCAAAGGCGCCTGCTGCAAGCGACGGTCGAGGCCTATCAGCGCTCGCTGAAAATGACCGAAAACCAGTACCGCGCCGGTGTTTCCGGCAAGGACGCGGTGGCACAGGCCACCACTCAGCTCAAGAGCACCGAGGCCGAGTTGGTCGATCTGATCTGGCAGCGCGCCCAGTTCGAGAACGCTATCGCTGTGCTGATCGGACTGGCGCCCGCTGAGTTCAGCCTCGCAGAAACCACGGACATCCCGTTGCTGCCCGACGTACCGCTGAACCTGCCTTCGCAATTGCTCGAACGTCGCCCGGACATCGCCTCCGCCGAGCGCTCGGTGATGGCGGCCAACGCCAACATCGGCGTGGCCAAGGCCGCTTATTACCCGGACCTGACGTTGAGTTTGAACGGTGGTTACAGCAGCAGCACCTCTTCGAACTGGATCAGTGTGCCGAACCGCTTCTGGTCGGTCGGCCCGCAACTGGCGATGACCTTGTTCGACGGCGGCCAGCGTTCAGCGGAAGTCGACCGCAGCGAAGCGGCCTATGACGAAACCGTGGCCAAGTACCGCCAGACCGTGCTCGACGGTTTCCGTGAAGTGGAAAACTACCTGGTGCAGCTCAAGGTCCTGGAAGACGAGTCCGCCGTGCGTCAACAGGCACTGGACGCGGCGCGTGAATCCCTGCGCCTGACCCAGAACCAGTACAAGGCCGGCTTGATTGCTTATCTGGATGTGGTCGTGGTGCAGGCCACGGCGCTGAACAATGAACGCAATATGCTGGACTTGTTGCAGAGCCGGCTGATCGCCAGCGTGCAATTGATTGCGGCGCTGGGCGGCGGATGGGACGGCCAGCTCGAACTCAACAACTGACCCCCGAATTCCCGCTTTCCCCCGTATCCCTGTAGGAGCTGTCGAGTGAAACGAGGCGGCGATTTTTGATCTTGCTCCAGATCTTCATTGCCTGAAAGAATCGCCGCCTCGTTTCACTCGACAGCTCCTACAGGAGAGCAGGGGAGTTGGGGCTCGGGCGTAACGTTTCAGAGGTATTGCGGGTGATCAAACAAGCGTTTCATCGGCTTGATGGCCCTTTGCTAATTTTCTCAGTGCGTTCTTTTGTGCAATCAGTACAATCGCCCGATTTGCCCCCCGAGAACGGAAGCAGTACGGCGGGGTAGTCGCGAGAAATCCAATGCTCATCGGTAGCTATTCACCCACGCTGGTTATCATTTCGCTCTTCGTAGCGATTCTCGCCTCCTATACCGCACTCGACATGACCGGGCGCATTGCCACTGCCCGAGGTCGGGCCGTGCATTTGTGGACGGCGGGCGGGGCTTTTGCGATGGGCATTGGTGTGTGGTCGATGCATTTCATCGGCATGCTCGCGTTCAAATTGCCGATTGACCTTGGCTACGATGTCACGCTGACGTCGCTGTCGCTGCTGACCGCGTTCCTGTCCAGCGGCTTCGCCCTGTGGCTGGTCAGCCAGCCACAATTACCGGCCTGGCAACTGGCGTTCGGCGCACTGGTGATGGGTGCCGGCATCAGCGCCATGCACTACACCGGCATGGCCGCCATGAGCATGCAGCCGGGCATCGATTACGACCCGACGCTGTTCAGCGCATCGCTGCTGATAGCCGTTGGCGCCTCGGGCGCGGCGTTATGGATCGCCTTCCGCCTTCGCAAGCACACGCCTTACGTCCGGCTGATTCGCGGCGGCGCGGCGGTGATCATGGGCATCGCCATCGTCGGCATGCATTACACCGCCATGGCTGCGGCGCAGTTTCCGGACGGCAGTTTTTGTGGCGCGGCGGTCAACGGTTTAAGCGGCAAGGGCCTGGACAGCCTGGTCTTGATCACCACGCTGGCGGTGTTGAGCATCGCCTTGCTCACCTCGATTCTGGATGCGCGTCTGGAGGCGCGCACCGCCGACCTGGCCCGCTCGCTCACCGAAGCCAATCGTGAACTCACCCAACTGGCGCTGCACGACACCCTGACCGGTTTGCCGAATCGGATATTGCTGGCCGACCGCATCGGCCAGGCCATGTCGAAGGTGCAGGAGCAGGGCGGTTGTTTTGCATTGATGTTCATCGATCTGGACGGTTTCAAACCAGTCAATGATGCCTTCGGCCATCACATGGGCGACCTGCTGCTGCGGGAAGTCGGCTTGCGCCTGCGCGAGGATCTGCGCAGCCAGGACACCCTGGCGCGGATCGGCGGTGACGAATTTGTCTTGCTGGTGCAACTGCGCGACGAACATGACGCCCTGAACCTGGCGGCCCGTCAGGTCGGAATGATCGCGCGCTCGTTCCGTGTCGCCGAACATGATTTGCAGATTTCAGCCAGTGTCGGCATCGCCCTCTACCCGGGCAACGGCCAGACGGCGGAAGAGCTGCTGATGAATGCCGATGCGGCGATGTATCACGCCAAGGGCGCGGGCAAAAACGGCTACAGCTTCTTCGACGCCTCGATGAACAGCAACGCGCGTAAACAACTGCAATTGCTGCAAGACCTGCGTAATGCCGTGGACCAGCAACAATTCAGCCTCTATTACCAGCCCAAATTCGACGCCAGCAATGGCCGGCCGGTCGGCGCCGAAGCGCTGTTGCGTTGGGTGCACCCGACTCAGGGCATGCTGCTGCCGGACAAATTCATCGAGCTGGCGGAGAAGACCGGGCTGATCATCCCGATTGGCGACTGGGTGCTCAACGAAGCCTGCCGCCAGATGCGCGAGTGGTACGTGCTCGGCTACACCGACTGGCGCATCGCCGTGAACCTCTCGGCCCTGCAGTTCTGTCATGCCGGCCTGGTTCAAAGTGTCGCCAAAGCCCTGGCCACGCACCATTTGCCCGCCAACAGCCTGACTCTGGAAATCACCGAAACCACCGCCATGAGTGACGCCGATGCGAGCATGACGGTGCTTAACGAGCTCTCGGAGATGGGCGTCGACCTGTCCATCGATGACTTTGGCACTGGCTATTCGAGTTTGATGTACCTCAAGCGCTTGCCGGCCAATGAATTGAAGATCGACCGCGGTTTTGTCCGCGACCTGGAACGCGACAGCGACGACGCCGCGATCGTTTCCGCCATCGTCGCGCTGGGCCAGGCACTGGGTTTGCGGATTGTCGCCGAAGGGGTGGAAACCGACGTGCAGCAGGATTTCCTCACCCAGCTGGGCTGTGATTCGTTGCAGGGTTACCTGCTGGGGCACCCGCTGCCGGCGGAGCGCTTCATGGTGGACATCCTTCGAGCGGAGCGTGCGGCCGCGTTACCGCTTACCGCCGAGTCACTCCCCCTGTAGGAGCCGGCTTGCCGGCGATGGGCCCCGTGAGAGTTACGTCGATTTCGAGGGCGCTATCGCCAGCAAGCCGGCTCCTACAGAGGACCGTGTAGTTCAGATCGTTCAGGCCCGCCACAAAACCTTGTAGGAGCCGGCTTGCCGGCGATGGGGCCCGTCCAGTCTCCACACACCCCATGCAAAAAACGCCGATGACGGTTATTCTTGCCCCCGACTGCTTACGCTTGAACGGGGAAAGCTCGCATGGACAAAGTCATCGTCATCACCGGCGGAAGCCGCGGCATCGGTGCCGCCACAGCCTTGTTGGCCGCCGAACAGGGCTATCGGATTTGCATCAACTATCAATCCGACGAAGAAGCTGCGCACCGTGTGCTCGAGCAAGTCCGCGCCCTTGGCGCCCAAGCCATCGCGGTCCGTGCCGACGTCAGCATCGAAGACGAAGTGATCGCCTTGTTTCACCGGGTCGACACCGAACTGGGCCGGGTCACCGCACTGGTCAACAACGCCGGCACCGTGGGGCACAAGTCCCGGGTCGACGAAATGTCCGAATTCCGCATCCTCAAAATTCTCAAAACCAACGTCCTGGCGCCGATCCTCTGCGCCAAACACGCGATCCTGCGCATGTCGCCCAAACATGGCGGCCAGGGTGGCAGCATCGTCAACGTTTCCTCGGTGGCCGCACGCTTGGGCGCCCCCAACGAATACGTCGACTACGCGTCCTCCAAAGGCGCACTCGACACCTTCACCGTCGGCCTGTCCAAGGAAGTGGCCGGCGAAGGCATCCGCGTCAACGCCGTGCGACCTGGCTATATCTACACCGATTTTCACGCGCTGAGCGGCGATCCGGACCGGGTCAGCAAACTGGAATCGGCAATACCGATGGCACGCGGTGGCCGGCCGGATGAAGTGGCGGAAGCGATTGTGTGGTTGTTGTCGGATAAGGCGTCGTATGCGACGGGGACGTTTGTTGATCTTGGTGGCGGGCGTTAGCCTTCAAGTGTTGTGGTGCCTGTTCTGGTCTCATCGCGAGCAGGCTCGCTCCCACAGTGGAATACGGTCAACTGTAGGAGCGAGCCTGCTCGCGAAGGCGATAGACCAAACACTATCAAACCTTCAGAACGACCGCACAATCCGCCCCAACGTCTCCATCGCCTTCTCCGCAGCCTCATCCCAAGGGCTGCCATAATTCAGCCGAATACAATTCCTGAACCGCTGCGCCGGTGAAAATATCGGCCCCGGCGCAATGCTGATCCCTTGCGCCAATGCCATCTGAAACAACTTCAACGAATCCATCTGCGGCGGCAACTCCAGCCACAAAAAATACCCGCCAGCCGGTTGGCTGACGCGAGTCTGCGCCGGGAAATAGCGCGCAATCGCCGCCAGCATCGCACTTTGCTGCTCTTCCAGCGCATAACGCAGTTTGCGCAGATGCCGGTCATAGCCGCCATGTTGCAGGTAATCGGCAATGGCCGCCTGCGCCGGCATCGATGCGCACAGCGAGGTCATCAACTTCAACCGCTCAATCTTCTGCGCATAGCGCCCGGCAGCCACCCAGCCAATGCGATAACCAGGGGCGAGGCTCTTGGCGAACGAGCCGCAGTGCATCACCAACCCTTCGGTATCGAACGCTTTCGCCGGTTTTGGCGCCTGCTGCCCGTAATAGAGTTCTGCGTAAACGTCATCTTCGATCAGCGGCACCTGGTGGCTGCGCAACAGCTCCACCAGTTCCTGTTTCTTCGCCTCGGGCATGGTGGCGCCCATGGGGTTCTGGAAACTGGTCATGCACCAGCAGGCCTTGATCGGGTGGCGTTCCAGGGTTTGCGCGAGCACGCCGAGGTCGATGCCGTCGCGTGGGTGCACGGGGATTTCCACGGCTTTGAGTTTCAGCCGTTCGAGGATTTGCAGGCAGGCGTAGAACGCCGGGGCTTCGATGGCCACCAGGTCGCCGGGTTCGGTGACGGCTTGCAGGCACAGGTTCAACGCTTCGAGGGCGCCGTTGGTGATCAGCAGTTCTTCCATGGGCAGCATCAGGCCGCCGACCATATAGCGCAGGGCGATTTGTCGGCGAAGTTGCGGGTTGCCCGGCGACATGTCGGTGACGACCATACGCGGGTCCATGTCCCGGGCGGCGCTGGCCAATGAACGGGACAAGCGTTGCAACGGAAACAGGGTCGGGCTGGGGAACGCCGAGCCGAAGGGCACGGTGTTGGGGTCTTTGATCGAGTCGAGGACCGAGAACACCAGTTCGCTGACGTCGACTTCGGTGGACTCGTTGACCTGGCTGCTGATCACCGGCTCTGAAAACGGGCTCGGCGCATGGGTGTTGACGAAGTAGCCGGAACGCGGGCGGGCGCGGATCAGGCCACGGCGCTCCAGCAGGTAATAGGCCTGGAACACCGTGGACGGGCTGACGCCGTAGGTCTGGCTGGCGTAGCGCACCGAGGGCACGCGCTGGCCGGGGCCGAGGACGCCGGAGCGGATCAGTTCAGCGATGTCGTCGGCGAATTTTTCGTAGCGTTTCATCGAGTGCCCGGTTCATTGTGGTTCAGTGAAATCGAGGTGACTTCTTCGCGGGCAAGCACCGCTCCTACAGTACGGTGGAGACTGTAGGAGCGAGGCTTGCCCGCGAATGGCAGCACCGCAGTCTAAGGGATCAACGGTTCATCGGCGCAACAAACCGGCTTTTGGCCACGCTATAAATCTCAGGTTCATCGCTGTCGATGATCTTGAAACTGATGCTCTGCGAGCTGCTGCTCGGCCGTTCGGTGGTCATCGCCACGGACACCGGCACGTCGACAATTTCGCCCGGCGCCAGGCTCAGTTCGGTCTTGCCTTGCAACTGGAAGCCGTCACCATCGACCAGGGTCAAGCGGTAGTCCTGACGTTGCTGGGTCTTGTTGATGACCTTAAGGCTGTAGATGTTTTCGATCTGCCCCTGGCTGTTCTCGCGGAACAGACCACGGTCCTTGCTGACGTCCAGCGACACCATCGGCCGTTCCACCAGCGCGAGGGCGAGGGCGCCGATCATCACCAGCAACACCGCGGTGTAGCCGATCAGCCTTGGCCGCAGCAGATGCGTCTTGCCACCTTGCAACTCGTGCTCCGAGGTGTAGCTGATCAGGCCACGGGCATAGCCCATTTTGTCCATGATCGAATCGCAGGCGTCGATACACGCGGCGCACCCGATGCACTCCATCTGCAAGCCATCGCGGATGTCGATGCCGGTCGGGCAGACCTGTACGCACAGTTGGCAATCGATGCAATCGCCAAGGCCGACGTCGGCAGGTTTCACCTCACGTTTGCGCGGGCCACGGTTTTCACCACGGGCGACATCGTAGGAAATGGTCAGCGTGTCCTTGTCGAACATCACGCTCTGGAACCGTGCATACGGACACATGTGCATGCACACCGCTTCGCGCAGCCAACCGGCGTTGATGTAGGTCGCGCCGGTGAAAAACAGCACCCAAAACAGGCTGACACCGCCCATCTGCAAGGTCAGCAACTCTTCGGCCAGCGGACGGATCGGCGTGAAGTAACCGACAAACGTCAGGCCCGTCATCAAACTGATCGCCAGCCACAGCGTGTGCTTGGCCGAGCGACGCATCAGTTTATTCACGCCCCAGGGCGCGGCTTGCAGCTTGATTCGCTGGTTACGCTCGCCTTCGGTGATCTTCTCGCACCACATGAAGATCCAGGTCCAGGAGCTCTGCGGGCAGGTGTAGCCGCACCAGACCCGGCCGGCAAATACGGTGATCGCAAACAGACCGAACGCGGCAATGATCAACAGTGCCGACAACAGGATGAAATCCTGCGGCCAGAAGGTCGCACCGAAGATGTGGAATTTGCTTTCGGAAAGGTCCCAGAGCACGGCCTGACGGCCACCCCAGTTCAACCACACGGTGCCGAAAAACAGCAGAAACAGAAACCCCGCACCGCTCAAGCGCAGGGTTCGGAACAGGCCGGTGAAGCTGCGGGTGTGGATCAGGTTGTCGCTGGACTTGGCCTTCATCTTTGGACGCGAAGGTTCAAATGTTTCTACGGTTCGGACGGGGATTCTTTCGCTCATGGTCTTTCGCTCATCAGCCTCCATCAGGCATGAGCACTATGAGCGGCGATCTGTTTGCATAACAGACTCAGATATCGCAATAAAAAGCGGATCAGATGAGCGTTGAGCCTAGCCCTGCGACAAGTTGATGCACCCGTCAAAACGGGGCGCGGGCGCCTATATCAGGCGCCCGCGCGTGATGTTGATCCGGGTCAGTCAAATCACCGAATCACTGTTGGTGGCCTTCAGATGCCGTCGACCGTCCACTGCACCTGCTACGGTCAATGCATCGGCTTCTGCTTCGGTGATGTAAATGCGCTGGCCGTCGATGTCTACCGCCGACATGGCCTTGGCGCCGTCGGTGATGATGGTGACGTCGGGGCACAGACGGATTTCTTCGCCGTTCTGCGTGATAAAGAAGCAGGTCTGGTTTTCGATGCGCACAGTCATGGAGAGGTCCTTTTTCTGCGGGTTCATGACTGTTAGGGCACCCGCGGCCGCCATCGTTCTGTGCAACCGATTAATGGTCGGCGCGGTCCATCCTCTATCGAGCATCTACAAGGATTGCACCATGAACGCCTGGTGGCATGAGGTTTGGGTGACGCTGCAAGCGGAGTTCGCCGACATCGGCGACGCCTCACAACTGACACGAATTACCGTCAGATTGCTGATAGCGGCGATTTTGGGCGGGATTCTGGGGTTCGAGCGTGAACACAAGGGCAAGGCGGCCGGAGTGCGAACGCACATGTTGGTCGCGCTTGGCGCGGCATTGTTTGTGCTGGTGCCGCAAATGTCCGGTTCTCAGGCGGATGCCATGAGCCGCGTGGTGCAGGGCGTGATCGCCGGGATCGGCTTTCTCGGTGCCGGGACCATCCTGAAAAACCAGGACGGTGATGAAGGCCACGTGAAAGGCCTGACCACCGCCGCCGGGTTGTGGATGACTGCGGCGATTGGTGTTTCCGCCGGGTTGGGGCGCGAGGCGACGGCGGTGTTCAGTACGTTGCTGGCGTTGGGGATTTTCAGTGTGATGCCGAGGATCGTGAAGCTACTCGAAAACAAAGACTGACACGGTCCTGTAGGAGCCGGCTTGCTGGCGATGGCGGTGTGTCAATCAATATAAATGGTGCGTTGTAAACCGCTATCGCCAGCAAGCTGGCTCCTACAGGGGGCGCGGCATCATTCGGGACTGACGATTACCGGCGGGATGGTTTCTGGCGGATCTTCACGCGGTGGAGGGGTAGTGCCCGGCGGGTCCTGCTCGGGTACAGGCTGTGGCTCAGTCGGCGGAATGGTCGGTTGGTCGATGTTCGGATCGGGCGTTTCTGCCGGGATTGGAATACTCATCGTTGAAGCCTCCAGTGGCACATGGCGCAAGTCGTGCTTAAGTGTGTTGACCACTTCGTGCAGGAATTGATTCCACCGGATACCCAGGCAAATCCCCGTGAACTTTACCGGCGCCGATCGCTCGGAACTTAAGTGAGTTCATTCCGGGGCCGCTGGCCTTGCGCGAATGACGACCAGGTACAAGAGCGTCCATGGGGCGTGAAGGAGAGATGCTCGATGACTGCTGAGAAACCCACAGAGCTCAACTACAACCCTCATATGCCGCTGTCGCAGGCATTACTGCTACCGCGCATCGCGATCGAAAACACCATGCCGACCCTCGATGGCGGGCAATTCGCCGTTAAAGCGGTGGTGGGGCAAGACGTGGTCGTTACCAGCAAAGTCTTCGCCGACGGTCATGACAAACTGGCGGTCCGGGTCCGCTGGCGCGCCGCCGACGATGAAGTCTGGCAGAGCGACGTCATGGGCGAGTTGGGCAACAACGGTTATCAAGGCCAGTTCCGCGTCGACCGCCAGGGCCGTTATGTGTTCTGCATCGAAGCCTGGGTCGATCAGTTCGCCAGCTTCTGTTATGAGCTGGAAAAAAAGTACACGGCCCGGGTGCCGGTCAGTCTTGAGTTGCAGGAGGGGCGCAATCAGGTCAAGCAGGCGGCCGAACGCACTGAAGGACCACTCAGCGAAGCGCTGGCCGCGCTGCACCATGAATTGTCCGGGTTGCTCGAAACCGAGCAGGTCGCACTGTTTTTGCACCAGCGTAGCGCTGACCTGATGGCCGAGGCCGATCACCACGCTTTTTTGAGCCTGAGCGCCGAGTATCCGCTGGATGTCGAACGCGAGCTCGCGCAGTTTGCCAGTTGGTATGAGTTGTTCCCGCGTTCGATCACCGATGACCCGGCCCGTCACGGCACCTTCAACGACGTGCATTCGCGGCTGCCGATGATCCACGACATGGGGTTCGACGTGCTGTATTTTCCGCCGATCCACCCGATCGGGCGTAGCTACCGCAAAGGCCCGAACAACTCGCTCACCGCTGGCCCCGACGATCCGGGCAGCCCCTATGCCATTGGCAGTGAAGAGGGCGGGCATGAGGCAATTCATAAGGAGCTGGGCACCCGCGAAGACTTCCGTCGGCTGGTGGCTGCAGCGGCTGACCATGGCCTGGAAATCGCGCTCGACTTTGCCATCCAGTGTTCCCAGGACCATCCGTGGCTCAAACAGCACCCCGGCTGGTTCAACTGGCGCCCGGACGGCACCATCAAATACGCCGAGAACCCGCCGAAGAAATACCAGGACATCGTCAACGTCGACTTCTATGCGGTCGAGGCGATCCCCAGTCTGTGGGTCGAGTTGCGCGACATCGTGGTCGGCTGGGTCGAGGAGGGCGTGAAGATCTTTCGCGTCGACAACCCGCACACCAAACCGTTGCCGTTCTGGCAGTGGCTGATCGCCGATGTGCGGGCGCTGTACCCGGAGGTGATTTTTCTCGCCGAAGCCTTCACCACGCCAGCGATGATGGCGCGCCTGGGTAAGGTCGGTTATTCGCAGAGCTACACCTACTTCACCTGGCGCAACACCAAGCATGAACTGTCGACGTACTTCACCGAGCTCAACGAATCGCCGTGGCGCGAATGCTACCGGCCGAATTTCTTCGTCAATACGCCAGACATCAACCCGGCGTTTCTGCATGAGTCGGGGCGCGCCGGTTTTCTCATCCGTGCGGCGCTGGCGACCATGGGCTCCGGGTTGTGGGGCATGTATTCCGGGTTCGAACTCTGCGAAGCCGCGCCTGTGCCGGGGAAGGAGGAATACCTCGATTCCGAGAAGTACGAGATCCGCCCAAGGGACTTCAATGCGCCCGGCAACATCATCGCCGAGATCGCGCAGCTCAATCGCATTCGTCGGCAAAACCCGGCGCTGCACACGCATTTGGGGCTAAGGGTCTACAACGCCTGGAATGACAACATTCTGTATTTCGGCAAGCGCAGCGCCGATGGCAGCAATTTCATTCTGGTGGCCGTCAGCCTCGATCCGCACAACGTTCAGGAAGCGAACTTCGAATTGCCGCTGTGGGAAATGGGTTTGTCCGACGACGCCAGCACCCAGGGTGAGGATTTGATGAACGGGCATCGCTGGACCTGGCACGGCAAGTACCAGTTCATGCGGATCGACCCGGCGCATCAGCCGTTCGGGATCTGGCGCATCACCGTCTAAACGCAGGACTTGTAGGAGCCAGCTTGCTGGCGATGGCGACGGGTCAGTCAACGGAACTGTTGAATGCAAAGCGCTATCGCCGGCAAGCCGGCTCCTACAGGGAAATCATCGCGTCGGAGGACTGTGTACGGCCCAGCGACCTTCTCGAACTCAACAGGAGTTTCAAATGGCGAAGAAACCCAAGGCAGCCACGTTTATCAAGGACCCGCTCTGGTACAAGGATGCGGTGATCTACCAGGTTCACGTAAAGTCTTTTTTCGACTCCAACAACGACGGGATCGGCGACTTTCCCGGCCTTATCGCCAAACTCGATTACATTGCCGACCTCGGCGTCAACACCATCTGGCTGTTGCCGTTTTATCCCTCACCACGACGCGATGACGGTTACGACATTGCCGAATACCGCGGCGTGCACCCCGATTACGGCACCATGGCCGACGCCAAACGCTTTATCTCTGAAGCGCACAAACGTGGCTTGCGGGTGATTACCGAACTGGTCATCAATCACACCTCGGACCAGCACGCCTGGTTCCAGCGTGCGCGCAAAGCCAAGCCCGGCTCGGCCGCGCGGGACTTTTACGTCTGGTCCGATGACGATCAAAAATACGACGGCACCCGCATCATTTTTCTCGACACCGAGAAATCCAACTGGACCTGGGACCCGGTCGCCGGTCAGTATTTCTGGCACCGCTTCTATTCCCACCAGCCGGACCTGAACTTCGATAACCCGCAGGTCATGAAAGCCGTGCTCTCGGTCATGCGCTATTGGCTGGACATGGGCATCGACGGTTTGCGTCTGGATGCGATTCCGTACCTCATCGAGCGCGACGGCACCAACAACGAAAACCTGCCCGAGACCCACGATGTCCTCAAGCAGATACGTGCCGAAATCGACGCCAATTATCCCGACCGCATGCTGCTGGCCGAGGCCAACCAATGGCCGGAAGACACCCAGTTGTACTTCGGTGAAACCGATAAAAAAGGCCTGAACGGTGACGAATGCCACATGGCGTTCCACTTCCCGCTGATGCCGCGAATGTACATGGCGCTGGCCCAGGAAGACCGTTTCCCGATCACCGACATTCTGCGTCAAACCCCGGAAATCCCGGCCAACTGTCAGTGGGCGATTTTCCTGCGCAACCACGATGAGCTGACCCTGGAAATGGTCACCGACAAGGAGCGCGATTACCTGTGGAATTACTACGCCGCCGACCGTCGAGCGCGGATCAACCTGGGGATTCGCCGTCGCCTCGCGCCGCTGATGGAGCGTGATCGTCGTCGCGTGGAATTGCTCAATAGCCTGTTGCTGTCGATGCCCGGCACGCCGACGCTGTATTACGGCGATGAAATCGGCATGGGCGACAACATCTACCTCGGCGACCGCGATGGCGTGCGCACGCCGATGCAATGGTCGATCGACCGTAACGGCGGGTTTTCCCGCGCCGACCCGGCGAGCCTGGTGCTGCCGCCGATCATGGACCCGCAATACGGTTACCTGTCGGTCAACGTCGAAACCCAGGCCGGCGACCCGCATTCGCTGCTGAACTGGACCCGCCGCATGCTCGCGGTGCGCAAGCAGTCCAAGGCCTTCGGTCGTGGCACCCTGAAAATGCTGTCGCCGAGCAACCGCCGGATTCTGGCCTACACCCGTGAATTCACCGGGGCCGACGGCAAGCACGAAATCATCCTGTGCGTGGCCAACGTGTCCCGCAGCGCGCAAGCGGCAGAGCTCGACCTGTCGGCCTACGTCGGCATGGTGCCGGTGGAGATGCTCGGCGGGAATGCGTTCCCACCGATTGGTCAGCTGAATTTTCTCCTGACCCTGGCACCGTACGGTTTCTATTGGTTCGTGCTGGCAGCAGAAAACCAGATGCCGAGCTGGCACGTCGAACCGGCGCAAAGCCTGCCGGATTTCACCACGCTGGTGCTGAAGAAACGTATGGAGGAACTGCTCGAAGCGCCGTCCCGTGGCACGCTGGAGCAGAGCATCTTGCCGAGCTGGTTGCAGAACCGGCGTTGGTTTGCCGGCAAGGACGCTGCCATCGACAAGGTCAACCTGGCCTACGGCGTGCGTTTTGGAGATGCGCAGCATCCGGTGCTGTTGAGTGAAATCGAAGTCACCAGCGGCGACCAGACCAGTCGTTACCAGTTGCCGTTCGGCTTCATTGCGGACGATCAGGTCGGGCCGGCATTGCCGCAGCAGCTGGCGTTGTCGCGCGTGCGACGCGGACCGCAGGTGGGTTTGATCACCGATGCCTTCAGCCTCGAACACTTCATCCGCGCCGTGCTCTCAGCCATGCAGGGCAACACGGTGTTGCCTTCCGATGGCGGCGAAATCCGTTTCGAGCCGACTGCCGCACTGGCCGGCCTGGGGCTGACGGCGGAATCGGAAGTGCGTTACCTGTCCGCCGAGCAGTCCAACAGTTCGGTGGTAGTGGGCAAAACCATGGTGCTGAAGCTGATCCGCAAGATCGCCTCGGGCGTGCACCCGGAACTGGAAATGAGCGCGTACCTGACCAACGCAGGCTTTGCCAATATCTCGCCGCTGCTGGGCTCGGTGGTTCGCCGCGACGTCAAGGGCGAAGACAATCTGCTGATGATCGCTCAAGGCTATTTGAGCAATCAGGGCGATGCGTGGGAATGGACGCAGAACAACCTCGAACGGGCGCTGCGTGATGAACTGGCCGACGCGATGTCCGAGCAGGAACAGCATTACAACGCCCTCGGCGAGTTGAAAGACTTCGCCGCAATACTTGGTCAGCGTCTGGGTGAAATGCACCTGGTGCTGGCGGCGTCTACCGACGACCCGGACTTCGCCCCGCACGTCACTACGCAAAAAGACGCCCTGGCCTCGGCCAAGGATGTCGCGGCGCAACTGGAGCACGCGCTGAAGTTGCTCAAACAGCATCAAAGCGAACTGAACCCGGCGGACAAAACCCTGGTCAGCCGTTTACAGGACAACAAAAAAGCCATCCTCGCCCACGTCCAGGAACTGGGTAAAAAAGCAGTCGGTGGTCTGCGGATTCGTGTCCACGGCGACTTGCACCTCGGGCAGGTGCTGGTGATCAAGGGTGATGCGTACCTGATCGACTTCGAAGGCGAGCCGGCGCGGCCACTGGCCGAACGGCGCGGCAAACACAGCCCCTATAAAGATGTCAGCGGCGTGTTGCGTTCCTTCGACTACGCTGCGGCGATGACGATCAACGTGCACAACGCTGATCACACCGCCGATGTGCAGGCGGCTCGCCAGCGCGTTGCCGATCGCTATTTAAGTGAAGCGCGACAGGCATTTGTCGACGCTTATCGGCTGGCGGCAGCTAGTCTTGCTCATGCGTGGCAAGATCCGGAAGGCGAGGACGCCGCGCTGGCGTTGTTCGGTCTGGAGAAAGCGGCGTATGAGGTGGCCTATGAGGCAGAGAATCGGCCCACCTGGTTGCCCGTGCCGTTGCACGGTTTATATGGATTATTGAGTGGGCTTAAACCCTTTTCCGATCTTGGTGGAGAGTAGTCATGAGTTTCTCGAACAAGGAACAGGGTCACGCTAGAGAGGCGTTACTGCCCAGATCCCGGGACATCGATGCGCTGGTACGCGCTGAACATCACGACCCCTTTGCAATCCTCGGCCCCCATGGCGATGGTGCTGGCGGGCAATTCATAAGAGCTTATCTGCCTGACGCGCTGAGCGTGCAGGTGCTGGCCAAGGACTCCGGCGAAGAACTCGGCAGCCTTGAAGCCACCCAGACGCCGGGGTTGTTTGTCGGGCATTTCGAGCACGCGCAGCCGTACGTGCTGCGCACCCGTTGGGCCGGTGGCGAACAGGTGTCCGAGGACCCTTACAGCTTTGGCCCGTTGCTCGGTGAAATGGACTTGTACCTGTTCGCCGAGGGCAATCACCGCGACTTGAGCAGTTGCCTCGGTGCGCAGCTGAAAAACGTCGACGGCGTCGACGGCGTGCGTTTTGCCGTGTGGGCACCCAACGCCAGACGGGTGTCGGTGGTCGGCGATTTCAATAACTGGGATGGCCGCCGGCACCCGATGCGCTCGCGTCACCCGACCGGTGTCTGGGAAGTGTTCATCCCGCGCATGCAGGCAGGCGAGGCTTACAAGTACGAGATCCTCGGTGCCCACGGCATTCTGCCACTCAAGGCCGATCCGATGGCCCTGGCCACCGCGCTGCCGCCGGACACCGCGTCGAAAGTTGCCTCACCGCTGAGCATCGAATGGCAGGATCACGCGTGGATGCAGGCACGCGTCGAGCGTTCACAACCAAGCGCGCCGCTGTCGATCTACGAATTGCACGCCGGCTCCTGGCAGTGCGAACTGGACGATCTGGGCGAAGTCGCGCGCCAGTACACCTGGCACGAACTGGGTGAACGGTTGATCCCGTACGTGAAAGATCTGGGCTTCACCCACATTGAGCTGATGCCGATCATGGAGCACCCGTTCGGCGGTTCGTGGGGCTATCAACTGCTCTCGCAATTTGCCCCAAGTGCGCGCTACGGTTCACCGGATGACTTTGCCGCGTTCGTCAACGCCTGTCACCTGGCCGACATCGGCGTCATCCTCGATTGGGTGCCGGCGCATTTCCCGACCGATGTCCACGGCCTGGCGCAATTCGACGGCACCGCGCTGTACGAATACGGCAACCCGCTGGAAGGTTTCCACCAGGATTGGGACACGCTGATCTACAACCTCGGACGCACCGAAGTGCACGGCTACATGCTGGCGTCGGGGTTGCACTGGCTCAAGCATTTCCATGTCGATGGCCTGCGCGTCGATGCGGTGGCGTCGATGCTGTATCGCGATTACTCGCGCAAGGCCGGCGAATGGGTGCCGAACCGTCACGGCGGGCGGGAGAACCTTGAAGCGATCGACTTCCTGCGCCACCTCAACGACGTGGTCAACCTCGAAGCCCCTGGCGCACTGGTGATCGCCGAAGAATCCACCGCGTGGCCAGGCGTGAGCCAGAGCACGCAGCAGGGCGGCCTGGGTTTCGATTACAAATGGAACATGGGCTGGATGCACGATTCGCTGCATTACATCCAGCAGGATCCGGTGTACCGCGCGCATCATCACAACGAACTGAGTTTCGGCCTGGTATACGCCTGGTCCGAGCGCTTCATCCTGCCGATCTCCCACGACGAAGTGGTCCACGGCAAACACTCGCTGATCGACAAAATGCCCGGCGACCGCTGGCAGAAATTCGCCAACCTGCGCGCGTACCTGAGTTTCATGTGGGCGCATCCGGGCAAGAAGCTGTTGTTCATGGGCTGCGAGTTTGGCCAGTGGCGCGAGTGGGATCATGATCAGCAGCTGGATTGGTACTTGCTGCAGTACCCGGAACACCAAGGTGTGAAGACATTGGTCGGTGACCTGAATCGGCTGTACCGCGAAGAACCGGCGTTGCATGAGCAGGACGACGTGCCGCAAGGGTTCCAGTGGCTGATTGGCGATGACGCGATCAACAGCGTTTATGCGTTCCTGCGCTGGAGCAAGGATGGTCGGCCGGTGCTGGTGGTGGCCAACTTTACGCCGGTGCCGCGTCAGGCTTATCGCATTGGCGTGCCGTTTGCGGGGCGCTGGACTGAGGTGATCAACAGTGATGCGGCGACGTATGCCGGTTCGAATTACGGGAATAGCGGCGGGGCGTCTACCGAGGAAGAGGCGAGCCATGGGCAGGCGCTTTCGCTGGTGCTGAATTTGCCGCCGTTGGCGGTGTTGATGTTGCGGCCGGAGGGGTGATCTGAAACCGCGTCGCTGCCATTCGCCGGCAAGCCGGTCTCGCTCCCACAGGGGTCACGCTGTACCTGTGGGAGCAGCGGTGCGACGACCCGACTTGCCCGCGATGGTGTCAGCCGGGACAACGCATTTCTTGAAAACCGACGCTCACCAACGCATCCGCACACCCAAACTGCCAATCAGCCCATTCAAATCATTTTCATCCACACTGCTGCTGTAATCGGCGCTGACATACAGGCTAACGGCGGGAGTCACTCTGGCCACCAGGCCCAAACCCACTTCGACCGTCGATGAATAGCGGCTGGTGCTGATCTTGTCGACTTGATCCAGGGTCACGGTATTGCCGGTGTACACCGTGTGCCACAAGTTGGTCCGCACATACGGTTCGACCCCGAGGCCGTTGATGTCGTAGCTACCTTTCAACCGTGCACCGACCCGACCGCTCCAGGATGTCAGGTCGCTGGAGGAAGCATTACCGGAACCGGCGTACGGGGTGTCCAGGGTGATGCGCTGATTGATCAACTGAGCCTGGGGTTCGACCACCCAGTTGTCGCCCAGACCAATCGGAAAGCCGCCTTCCACCGAGAAGGTGACTGCGCTGCCTTCGGTGGCTTGTCGGGCTCCCTGTTCATTACGACTGAAGCCGTTGACCCGACCGCCACTGGCCGTCAAGTCGACGTGCCAGCCCTGTGGGCCGGTCAGGCTCCAGTAGGCGCCGAGGCTCTGGCCTTGCAGGTTGAGGGTGTCGGTGTTGGGGTCGGCAAGGGCGCGACTGGTCAGCAGGCCGTTGCTGTTGCCTTGAAACTGGCTCATCCCGCCGATCAGCCCGACCTGCTGGGTATGGCCGCTACCGCTTTGCAGGGTGAGGATCGCCGGGCCTTTGAATTCGTTGGCGCCAGGAATGCTGAATCCCTGGGACAGATAATCGGTTTGTGCCTGACGCGATACCTGTCCATAGAGCTGATCCCAGGCCGAGGGCGCAGCGTCTTCGATGGTCAGGTGTGAACTTCGCAGATCAGGGTTGGCGCTGAAGCGGCCGGGGTAGTTGGTAGCGAGCGAGGGCAAGGTGAGCACCGGGACCTCCTGGTCATACCAGGGGGTTGTTTCTTCCTCGGCAGGCGAGGCCTGCACTTCCATGGATGAACACAGCAAGAGTGAACTCGACACTGTGCAAAAAGTAACTTTGATCTCTTGTGGGGTGAATGAAGTTTTCATGGAGGTCTACCTTGCAGTCGCATGTGGTATCTCGCTCTGGCGTCTCTCCTACCCCTGATTGAGGGGCGACCGAATGGACTGGGGCAAGCCGCTGGCGGCCCGTTTTGACGGGTGTCTGGGGGTTGCTCCGGGTGGTACTTCCGGGGGTAGTAACGTCAAGTCAAGAAGACCGATGGCGTCGCGTCAAGAAAATGAACGATAAGCGGTATGTCTAATTTAGCCGTTGCAACTGATTGTTTTTTGGCGCTTATCTAAGTTCTTGTTTGTACGAAAAATCATCGTGAAAGTATTGTTCCAGAGGCGTTTGAGCAGCCGACGGTCGGTAAGAAAGTCGATGTGAACGGCGAGATTCACGGGCGCATCCCTTAGAACATTACTGTCAATATCAATGATGCCTGACGGATCATGCCTGAAACACTAAAGACGCACTTCCACCGCCAACGGCAAATGATCCGACAGATGCGTCCACGGCTTGCTGCCCAATATCCGCGGCTCATGGCTGCTGGCATTGCGCAGATAGATCCGGTCCAGGCGCAGTAACGGAAACCGTGCTGGGTAGGTTTTTGCCGGGCGACCATGGTGGCGCTCGAAGGCTTCGTGCAGGTAGTCGTGGCGGGCGAGGGCGGCGTTGCCTTGTAGCTGCCAGTCGTTGAAGTCGCCGGCGATGATCACCGGTGCATCGTCGGGTAAAGACTCGAGCAGTTGGCAGAGTAACTGGAGCTGCAATTGACGATGACTTTCCAGCAGGCTCAGGTGTACGCAAATCGCGTGGACTTCGGCGTGGCCCGGTACGTCGAGCAGGCAATGCAGCAGACCGCGGCGTTCGGGGCCGGTGATCGAGACGTCGAGGTTGCGGTATTCGCGGATCGGGTATTTTGACAGCAGCGCGTTACCGTGGTGACCGTTGGGGTAGACCGCATTGCGGCCGTAGGCGAAATCGCTCCACATGCTGTCGGCGAGGAACTCGTATTGCGAGGTCTGCGGCCAGTTGTTGAGGCGGGAAGAATGGCGTTCGTGTTCACCGACGACTTCCTGCAGGAACACCAGGTCGGCGGACGTACTGCGTACCGCTTCACGCAGTTCCGGGAGGATGAAGCGTCGGTTTAGCGCGGTGAAGCCCTTGTGGGTGTTGACCGTCAGTACTCTGAGTCGATTAATCGCCGGCGGCGTGTTCAATGGCGTCGATTCGACGGTCTGGCGCTTGGAATCACTGGTCACTTTGACTCCTCTGAATCAGACTGGCTTATGTATGCGACTGATGCGGGGGCGGGCAGTTCAGTTTGAGCGGGCGCTGCGGTCCGACTTGCCGGCGATGGCGTCTTCAAGATTAGCGCAAGGTTCAAGGGCCCCATCGCCAGCAAGCTGGCTCCTACAGGGGCGGGGGTAAATTCAAACCTGTGATCGACACAACCTTGTAGGAGCTGGCTTGCCGGCGATGGCGTCTTCAAGATTAGCGCAAGGTTCGAGGGCCTCATCGCCAGCAAGCTGGCTCCTACAGGGGTGGGGGTAATTTCAAACCTGTGATCGACACAACCTTGTAGGAGCTGGCTTGCCGGCGATGGCTTCCGCAAGAATAGCGCACGGTTCAAGGGCCTTATCGCCAGCAAGCCGGCTCCTGCAGGGGGTGTTGGTTTAGACGAAGACGATTTCATAGGGCAACCGCATGCGTTCCAGCAGCACCCGGGGCAGCAGCGGGGCGATACCGATGGCGGGTTCGCCGTCGAGCTGGCTGGCGTAGGCGTGGGTGGCGTGGCTTTTGCGCGCGACGGTCCAGGTGTCGAGGCGAACCTTGCGGGCGCGGTGCCACGGGATCAGCCCTCGATCACGCGAGGGCCAATGCCACGCCCAGACTGGCACTTCGTTGAACGCAGCACCGACCGAGGCGGCGGCTTTGGCACTGGCGCGGCCGACGACGTCGTGGTCGACATTGCCGTCCTCGCTCCAGGTGCTGAACACCACATCACCAGGCCGCAAGTACCGCGCGATGAATTGAGTCAACTGAAGTTCGCGCTCGGCCAGGGCGTTGTCGGTGAACCCACCGCGAATCCACTTCAGGCTGTGCATCGGCAAACCGAGGCGGCGCAAGGCTTCGACGCTTTCCTGGGGACGAAACACGCTGAGGCGTTTCTCCGACCATTGCTGTGACCCCGGATGGCTGGCGCTGCCGTCGGTGATCGAGATCAATTGCAGGGGATGGCCCAGAGCGCTGAGTAATTGCAGCAGTCCGCCGCAGGTCACGACTTCATCGCCGGGGTGCGGCGCGATCACCACGGCGCGGGCGCCGGGCGGGACCAGGGTCTGGGTGTTGATGACGGGAATGTTGTCGAGCTGAGGCGCGTTGTTCCAGATCTGTGCAGTAAGGCTGCTGTCGCTGATGGAAACGGATTTCATCGGGCTACGTCCTTGTTCTAATTGATAGCAATGTGCCGCTCTCCGAACCCTGGATTGCCGCGAGCAGAGTATTGCTCAAGTCACGCTATTCGTCGCGTCGATGTTCCCACCGGTGCATATTTTTCTCCGGGCTGTGCCAGATCGCGCAATTTTCGCTGGAGTCGCTCCCGTATCCGGCCGCTGCCTGGCCATGTAGAAACCTCCGTAAATTCATTTCACTCTTCTTCCTCACGCTGCAATTCGAACAGCAGCAGCGAACGGCCGGTGACCGAATATTCATGGCCGAACTCGAAGCGCTCCTGACCGCGGATCGATGGCTGATTGGTGTCGACCATGCAGGTCCAGAACCTGCCATCCGGCACTTGCGGCAAGGTGAAGTTGACGATGTCGTGGTGCGCGTTGACCACCAGTAGCAAGGTGGCGTCACCGCCCTTGCGGCGAATCCCGGTTTCCTGGGCTCGGCCATCGAGCAACATGCCGAGGCATTTGCCGTGGGATTCCTCCCATTGTTCGGTGCTCATCTCGCTGCCATCCGGCGCCAGCCAGGTGACGTCCTTGACGCCGATGTCCTCGTTGTAATTGCCCACCAGGAAGCGCCCGCGTCGCAGGATCGGGTAGGCCAGGCGCAACTTGATCAGGCGTTTGACGAACTTCAGCAACGCCTTGCCATCTTCGCTCAGGTCCCAATTGACCCAGCCGATTTCACTGTCCTGGCAATAGGCATTGTTGTTGCCGTCCTGGGTGCGGGCGAACTCGTCACCGGCCACCAGCATCGGCGTGCCCTGGGACAGCAGCAGGGTGGCGAAGAAGTTGCGCATCTGCCGCTGGCGGAGCGCATTGATCTCCGGGTCGTCAGTCGGGCCTTCGACGCCGTGGTTCCAGGACAGGTTGTTGTTGCTGCCGTCCTGGTTGTTCTCGTCGTTGGCTTCGTTGTGTTTTTCGTTGTACGACACCAGGTCGTTGAGGGTGAAGCCGTCGTGAGCGGTGACGAAGTTCACCGACGCGTAGGGCCGCCGACCACGCTGATTGAACATTTCACCGGAGGCAGTCATCCGGCTGGCGAAGTCAGCGAGTTGGCCGTCGTCGCCTTTCCAGAACGCGCGCACGGTGTCGCGGAATTTGTCGTTCCATTCAACCCAGCCCGGTGGAAAGCGACCGACCTGATAGCCACCGGGACCAATGTCCCACGGCTCGGCAATCATTTTCACCTGGCGCAATACAGGGTCCTGGCGGCAGGCAACGAGAAAGCTGTGACGTTCATCGAAACCGTCGTGGTAGCGCCCGAGAATGGTCGCCAGGTCGAAGCGGAACCCGTCCACGTGCATTTCCGACGCCCAGTAACGCAGGGAGTCGGTGACCATTTGCAGCACGCACGGGTGACTCAGGTCCAGGGTGTTGCCGGTGCCGGAATCGTTGATGTAGAAGCGCTTGTCGTCGGGCATCAAGCGGTAATACGAGGCGTTGTCGATGCCGCGCATCGACAGGGTCGGGCCCTGTTCGTTGCCCTCGGCGGTGTGGTTGTACACCACGTCGAGAATCACCTCCAGATTGGCTTCGTGCAGGTGCGCGACCATTTCCTTGAACTCGGCGATCTTTCCGCTGGCCAGGTAGCGCGGGTCCGGGGCGAAAAACGCGATGCTGTTGTAGCCCCAGTAATTGGTCATGCCTTTGTGCAACAAGTGCTGGTCATTCACGAACGCGTGAATCGGCAGCAATTCCACGGTCGAAACGCCGAGCTTGCGGATGTGTTCCAGCATGTCATCGACCATCAACCCGGCGAAGGTGCCACGCACGTTCTCGGGGACGGACGGGTGACGCATGCTGAAGCCGCGCACGTGAGTTTCGTAAATGATCGTTTTGTCCCATGGCACGCTGACGCGATGGTCGTGGCCCCAGGTGTGCGCCGGGTCGATCACCTTGCATTTCGGTACGAACGGCGCGCTGTCGCGTTCGTCAAAACTGAGGTCGGCGTCGGGGTGGCCGATGGTGTAGCCGAACAGCGCTTCGGACCACTTCAACTTGCCGACCAGTTGTTTGGCGTAGGGGTCGATCAACAGTTTGTTGTGATTGAAGCGATGCCCGTTGGCCGGGTCATACGGGCCATAAACACGGTAGCCGTAGATCAGCCCCGGATGAGCGTCGGGCAGGTAGCCGTGGTAGATCTCGTCGGTGTATTCCGGCAGTTCGATGCGCTCCAGTTCAACTTCGCCGGCGTCATCGAAGATGCACAGTTCGACCCTGGTCGCGTTGGCGGAGAACAAGGCGAAGTTGACCCCCAGACCATCCCAGGTGGCGCCCAGCGGGAAGGGCAGGCCTTCCCGGATTCGCGAAGCCTCGGCCTGAGGTTCTGGCGCGGCTTTTTTTGGACTGGTCATAGATGCTCCTACAGGTTTATCGGGGGCGAACGCGCCCACGGTGGCGAGAGGTCGCTCGCCACAAGGTCAGTCAGGGCAATGCCGGGAAGCGTCAGACCGCAGGCGGTTTACGCGCTGCGCGAGGTTTCTTCTCGGTGGATTTTTCCCCGGGCGGGATCACCTTTGCCGCAGCGGCGGGTTTCGCCTTGGCTTTGGTTTTCGGCTCGCCAGCCTTGCCGTTGGCGGTTTTGCTGACGGCAGGCTTGGTGCCTGCCGCTTTGCTGCCGGCCGCCTTGGGCGATTTGCTGGGGGCCAGGGCTTCGGCTTCTGCCAGTTTTCGAGCCATCTCCCAGTGCCGGGCTTCATGGCCCTCGGGTTTTCCTTCCGATTCCCAGATCTGATAGGCAAATTCGCGGATGCGTTTATCGTCGGTACTCATCGCTATGCTCCTGAACTGAACTCAAAGTTTTGGATAAAGAGATTGACCGGGAAATCCCCCAGCGCGGCGCCAATCATCAGCTCCTTGTGTTCTGTGACTGCGACGCTGGAAAAAAGTCCCTTCAGATTTTCGGCAGGGGTGGTAAACGGTAATTTGACTCGCGTATCGCCCCACTGCGGCGCGCCGACATGGGGTATGGCACTGTTTTTCAGCAGGCCTGCACAGCGAATCGGGACGATCACGATGGCCTGCTTCTGGTTGTACGAGCGCACAAATGCCAGCACCCGGTGTGCCTCGCAGCCGACCACTTCCAGCGCTTGATACGTCCCGCGTTGAAACAGCTCGGCCTGTTGGGCGCGCAGGCCTAATGTGCGCGCGATCAGGGTTTGTTTGATGCGTCCGTCACGCCAGTTGGCCAGCAGTTCCGGCAGTTCTGGCGAACGTTGCATGGTGTGTTGGCGACTTGCGTAATCCACCGGGCGACGGTTGTCCGGATCGACCAGCGAGAAGTCCCAGTACTCGTTGCCTTGGTAAAGGTCCGCAATGCCCGGCACGGTCATGCGCAGCAAGGTTTGCGCCAATCCGTTAAGTGCGCCGGGGGCAGCGATGGACGTCACGGCTTTGCTCAGGGCTGCGCGCAGCAGCTCGGCTTCGGGGCTTAGCAGCAGACGTTCGATGAACGCCTGGGTCGCACGTTCATACGCATCGTTCGGCGCGCTCCAGCTGCTTTGCAGCTTGGCTTCACGCAAGGCTTTCTGCTGCCACTGCCAGAGACGTTTGACGTAGTCCTCGAGCGCGGGCCGATCGTCGACGCGCAGTTCCAGCGGCCAACTGCCGAGAATCGTCTGATACAGAATCAATTCATCACCCGCCGACGGCATCGCATCGTCGGCGCGCACCGGCCGGGCCAGTGTCTGCCAGAGCGGCACCTGCTCGGCGAACCACGCGCTGCGCTCGCTCAACACCGCCAGCCTGGCGCGGGTGTCTTCGCCGCGTTTGTGGTCGTGGGTCGCGGTGGCCAGCAGGTTGTCGGGGAATTCTTCGAGACGATTGAGGCACGCGGCATGGAAGTCAGCCACCGGTGCACTGAATTGTTCCGTGTTGAACCCCACGTCATTACGCGACAGCAAAACCGCCGAGCGATAAAACGCGGTGTCCTCGACAGCCTTTGCCGCTGCCGGTGACGTCAACTGCTGAAAACGCACGCAGGCATGCTTGAGCATCTTGCGCGGGCGGCCCACCGGGCGTTTGCGCCAGGGTTCGCCGCCCAGCCATCGGGCCAGGCAATCGAGCACCGGCCAATCGGCTTCGCTGAGGTTTTGCCGCGCGCCGTCCATGGCTTGCTGAAAAAAACCATCGTCCTCAGCGGAACGCCCACAAGGGCTGATGTAGGTGCGATACACCGGGAAGTGCACGATCAGTTCCTGCAACGCCCGACGAATCGCGCCGAGGGTCAGGTCGCGGGTCATCACATCATCCCGGGCCACTTGCAGCAGCGCCTGGGCGACGCTTTCGAAGTCGCCGGCAAGCGAGCCGTTGATAATTTGCTGACGGGCCAGGTGTGCTTCCTGACGGAAATCGGCGGGCCGTTCGCTGTAGCGGTTCCACAATTCGCCGAGGGTTTTCTCACCAGCGGGATCATGTTGCAGCAAGGACACATGGTTCATGAATTCATAACCGGTGGTGCCATCCACCGACCAGTCACGGTGCAGGGTTTCACCTTCACCGAGAATCTTCTCGACGTAGATCGGCAGGTGTCGGCCCGGCGTCAGGCTGTCGACCCGGCGTCGCAGTTTGCGGCAATAACCGCGTGGATCGGCGAGGCCATCGATGTGGTCGATGCGCAGGCCGTCGATCAGGCCCTCGGCGACCAGTTCGAAGATTTTTGCGTGAGTGGCTTCGAACACCGCCGGGCGCTCCACACGTAGACCGCCCAGTTCGTTGACATCGAAAAAGCGCCGCCAGTTGATGTCATCCGCCGCCGTGCGCCAACTGGCGAGGCGATAGCTTTGACGTTCCAGCAACTGGTGCAGGCGCTGGAAACCGTCCGGCGTGAGCGAATCGTAGGCTTGCAGGTTCTGCTCGATGACTTGAAGCAGGGCCGGGTCGCTGGCCAGTTCGCGCAGCTCGTCTTTCAACGGTTTGGCCAGGCGGTGGGCGTCAGTCTGGTAACTCAAGGTGCTGAAGCGGTCGGCCAGTGACTTGAATCGCTCGGTATCGTCTTTGAGCAATTCGCCGTAGTTCATCGGGCAAATCGGGAAGTGATGATCGTAGTGTTGGACGTAAAAAGCACCGTGCTGCGCATCGAAGCGCAAGGGCAGGGTGCCGTCCTGCAACGCCACGCCATAGTCGCTGCCGAGGAATGGCAGCAAGAGCTGACCCTCCATCAACGGATCGGGCGAATGCCATTGGATGTCGAAAAATTCGCCGTACGGGCTCAACCGGCCCCATTCCAGCAAGTCCAGCCACCAGGGATTATCGCCGCCACCGACGGCCATGTGGTTGGAGACAATGTCGAGGATCAGCCCCATGTTCTGCTCACGCAACGCGCTGACCAAACGGCGCAACGCCGCTTCGCCGCCCAGTTCCGGGTTGACCGTGGTGGGGTCCACCACGTCATAGCCGTGCATGGAACCTGCGCGTGCGCTCAGCAGCGGCGAGGCGTAGACATGGCTGATGCCGAGGCGGGCGAAATAGGACACCAGCGGCACCGCGTCGTCCAGCGTGAAGCCTTTATGAAACTGCAAACGCAGGGTCGCGCGTGGTTGATTCATCGGTCACGCTCGGCCGCCTGAAGCCGCGCGCAGGCAAGCAATTCCAGACGTCGGGCCGCGTCCAGGTCATCGAGCAGGGCTTCGCTGGCGCCGGGCAAGCGGCGCGACCAATTCGGATGGGTGTCGATGGTGCCGGGCAGGTTGGCCTGCTGTTCGATACCCAGGGCATCCTCCAGCGGCAGCAACACCAGCGGCGCGCGGGTATGGCCGAGGAAGCGAATGGCTGCGTCGAGTATCTGATCGGTCTCATGGGACTCTTCGCGGAAGTTCTGCGGGTCCTGGCTCAACGCCCGGCGCAGGCCTTCACGCTCGCGTTCGCGGTGACGGCGCCACTCGATTTCACCCGTGGCGTCGACCAGGCCCAATCGGGCATTCCAGTCGATATCGTGGCCATGCCACCAGCCGTTGAGCGTCGGTAAATCGTGGGTGCTGGTGGTGGCCAGTGCGTTGTCCGGCCAGTCGAGGATCGGCTTGAAGTGTGTGTTGTCCTGCTCGAACAGCAACACGCGCATGCCGAGAATCGAACGGGCGATGAGTTTTTCCCGCAGGCCGTCTTCCACTGTCCCGAGATCTTCGCCGAGGACGATGGCTTGATGCCGATGGGATTCCAGGGTCAGCAGGCGCAGCAGATCGTCCACCGGGTAATACAGATAAGCGCCATCGGCGGGTGACGCGCCGTTGGGGATCACCCACAGCCGTTGCAGGCCCATGACGTGATCGATGCGCAGGCCACCGGCATGGGCGAAGTTGGCCCGGAGCATTTCGATGAACGCACGAAATCCGTGACGCACCAGGCCTTCGGGCGAGAACGCGGAAATCCCCCAGCCCTGCCCGGTGCGATTAAGAATGTCCGGCGGTGCACCCACCGTCAGCGAGGCGAGCAATTCGTCCTGGCGACTCCAGGCCTGGCTGCCGCCGCCGTCGGCACCGACCGCGAGGTCAGCGATCAGGCCAATGCTCATGCCGCTACTGCGCGCAGCGGTTTGTGCGCGCTCCAGGCAACGGGTAATCAACCACTGGCAGAAGGCGAAGAAGCCGATGCGCCCGGCGTTCTCTTCGGCAAATTCAGCCAGCGCAGCACTGCGCGGGTCGCGCCATTGCTCGGGCCACTCGCGCCAGTCGAGGTTTTCACCTTTGGCGGCACGGGCCTCCTGAATGGCTTCGAAACGGCAGTGGTTCTCCAGCGCTTCGCCAGCCGCGTGGCGGAAGCTGCTGAAGTCGGCGTGCAACGGGTGTTCGCCCTGGACAAAGCCTTCGTACAACGCCTGCAACAAACGGTGCTTGGCGTCGGCCGCCACAGGCCAGTCAACCAGCGGCTGTTGTTCCAGATGCTTGAGCTCGGCGGCGAGCCCGGTGGCGTCAATCGCCGTGCGCATCGCTCGTTCGCCAAGGATCGCGCCGGGTGCTGCGTACAGGCTGTTGAGGAACAGGCGGCTGGACGGCGAATAAGGGCTATAGCGCTGGGTGTCGCTGCTGAACATCGCGTGCAGCGGACTGATCGCCAGCGCTTCGGCGCCACGCTCACCGGCAACGCGGGCGAGGTCTTCCAGCGCCTGGGTGTCGCCAAAACCGCCATCGCCGGGACGGCGCAGCGAGTACAGCTGCACGCTCAGCCCCCAGGCGCGAGGGATCGGGCTGTCGACCGCATCGCTGACGCTGTAGCAGCGTGCCGGCGCCACGGCCAGCGTAAAGGATTGGCCTTCGATACTGACGTGCTGATAACCGACAGGAATCAGGCCGGGCAACATCGCCTGGGCATCGAGTTTCAGGTTGAGCCGCGATCCGTCCTCAAGGTGGATCTCGCAGGGGGTCTGCGGCTCGAAATAATGTGCGAGGTTGAGGCCCACGCCAACGTCCGCGGTCAGCAGCGGCGGCAAATGCCGGGTTTGTTGCACTTGCTGCAATTCTTGCAGGCTGGCATCGATCTCCTGGGCGCTGCCGGCCGGATGGCCGAGCCCGGTCAGGACATTGCGTAACACCGATGGCGCGACTTTTTGTGGGCGGCCGTTGGCATCGATCCAGTCGACGGCCAGGCCAGCGCGGCTGGCCAGTATTTCCAATTGCGCATCGCTCATGGGCGCTCTCCATCCGGGGGTAGCAAAGGGGCTGCGGTCGTGAGGCTGACTAGCGCGCAATACGGGGCAAGGGTGCCCTGATTCAGCAGGTCGGCGGACTTCGGCGGGTGTTCGAACAACAACGAAGTGCCGGCCTGTGGGGAGTGGACCACCGGCTTGTCGCTGAGGTTCAGGTCAATGCGCAGCAGGCTGCCATCGCCCAGTTGCCAGCGTGCGCTCACCGCGCCTGGCGCCAGTACCTCGGCACCCAACGGGTGTGCACCGGGCAGGTGCGCGATGATCTGCTCGTGGCGGATTTTCAGCAGTTGGCGATACAGCGTGTAAATGGCCGATTGCCCGCTCGCCGTCAGATTCGGTCGTGAGTCTTCGAAGGTTTGCTGCGCGTTCGGGTCGGGAATCTGTTCACGCCTGGCCGGGTCCGAAAATGCATCGAACGCGCAAAATTCGTTACGCCGACCTTCGCGAACGAGTTCCGCCAGTTCGCCGTGATGGCTGGTGAAAAACAGGAACGGTTGCTCGACGGCAAACTCGTCGCCCATGAACATCAGCGGGATCATCGGCGATAACAGCAACAACGCCGTCGCGGCTTTCAAGGCGTCGGGATGGGCGAGTTGGTGCAGCCGTTCACCGAATGCGCGATTGCCGATCTGGTCATGGTTCTGCAAGAACAGCACGAACGCCGTGGGCGGCAAATGACCACTGGGCTCGCCGCGAGCTACGCCGTGGCGGTTGGTGTGGCCCTGGAACACGAAGCCCTGGCTCAGGCAGCGCGCCAACTGCTCGGTAGGGTTGTCGGCATAGTCGGCGTAATAGGCCTCGGTTTCACCGGTCAGCAGCACGTGCAAGGCGTTGTGGCCGTCGTCGTTCCACTGCGCGTCGTAACCTTCCTGCATCAAACTGGCCTGGTTGTGTTCGTTTTCGACTGTCAGCCACACGTGGCGCGCCGGGTCGATTTGCTGCCGGATGCGTTGCGCCAGTTCCTGTAGAAAGTCCGGGCTTTTGATCGCGTGCACCGCGTCGAAGCGCAAACCGTCAAAACGGTATTCCAGCAACCACATCAATGCATTGTCGATAAAGAAGTCGCGCACCTCGCGTCGCCGGAAGTCGATGGCCGCGCCCCAAGGCGTGTGCTTGTCTTCATTGAAGAACGCCTTGGCGTAGCGATGCAGATAATTGCCATCCGGGCCGAAGTGGTTGTAGACCACATCGAGCATCACCGCCAGACCATGGCCGTGGGCGCTGTCGATCAGGTGCTTGAGTTGCTCGGGCGTGCCATAGGAGGCTTGGGGCGCGTAGGGCAGAACCCCGTCGTAGCCCCAATTGCGATCACCGGGGAACTGCGCCAGCGGCATCAGTTCGATGGCGGTAACGCCCAGTCCGGCAAGCCGCGCCAGGTGCTGCTCGACCTCGACGAAACCGCCGAGCGCACCGACGTGCAACTCGTAGATCACCGCCTCGTTCCAGGGCCGCCCCAGCCAGTCGCGGTGTCGCCAGGTGTAGGCGAGGGGATCGACCACCACGCTGTGCCGGTGAATGTCACCGGCCTGAGCGCGGGAGGCCGGGTCGGGCACCTCGAGTTCGCCATCAATGTTGTAGCGGTAACGCGTGCCCGCAGGACAGCGCGTCTTGATCACGAACCAGCCATCGGCCTGAGGCAGCAACGGCAAGGACTGTCCATCTTCCAGTTCGACACTGACAAAAAAAGCATCCGGCGCCCACAAGGCAAAACGCGTGTGCTCTGCGTCCAGCATGATTGCGCCGTGGGGCCAGGTCTCAAGGGTCCGTAACGGCATCGTTGAAAACCTCTTACTGTTTGTTCGATTTCCCCAGCGCTTTAGCCACCAGCTGTTCGTAGAGTTCGGCGTAGGGTTCGACGGCTTTGCACCAGTTGAACGGTGCGGCCATGGCCCGGCAACGCATGGCATTGAGCAAGCCAGGAAAGGCGAACACCTTGAAGGCACGGCTCAGGGCTTCCTGATAGCTCTCGACCGTGGACTCGTCGAACAGAAAACCGGTCACGCCATTTTCGATGGTGTCGGCCAGGCCGCCGGTGTTGCGTGCCACCGGCAACGAACCAAATCGCTGGGCGTACATCTGGCTCAAGCCGCACGGTTCATAACGCGAGGGCATCAGCAGGAAATCGCTGCCGGCGAACATGCGGCGGGCGTCGGTTTCGTTGAAGCCGATGCGCACACCGATCTGCCCTGGAAAGCGCAGGGCCAGTTCACGCATTGCCTGTTCTTCTTCCGGCTCGCCGCGCCCGATGATCGCGATCTGGCCACCGGATTTGACGATGTACTCGGACACGGCTTCCGTCAGGTCCAGGCCTTTCTGATAGACCAGACGCGAGACCACGGCGAACAGCGGACCTTCGGAGTCGTCCAGCCCGAACAGCTCGCGTACGTGCGCCGCGTTGACCGCTTTGCCTTCCCAGTCACCGATGCTGAACGGACGGAACAGGTGGCTGTCAGTGGCGGCGTCCCAGCTCTCATCGATGCCATTGGGAATCCCGCTGAGCAGGCCTTGCTGGGTCTTGGCGGCGAGAAAACCGTCGAGGCCGCAGCCGAAGGCCGGCGTGGTGATTTCCTGGGCGTAGGTGGCGCTGACGGTGGTGATGTGGCTCGAATAAGCCATGCCGGCCTTGAGGAACGACATCTTGCCGTAAAACTCCATGCCTTCCTGTTGCAGGGCATGCGCGGGAATGCCCAGCTCGGGGCACGACCCCAGGCTGGTCACGCCTTGATAAGCGAGGTTGTGAATGGTGAACAGCGTCGGCGTGCGTTGACCGCGCCAGTGCATATAGGCGGGGGCCAGGCCGGCGGGCCAGTCATGGGCGTGCACCAGGTCCGGGCACCAGTGGATTTGTGCGAGGTTGGCGGCGATGTCGGCAGCCGCCAGGCCCAGGCGGGCGAAACGAATATGGTTGTCCGGCCAGTCGCGACCGTTATTGGCGCCGTAAGGTGAACCTTCGCGCTCGTAGAGTTCAGGGCAGATCAACACGTAAATGACCAGGCCGTCGGGCATGTCCATGCGCCCGATCTTGCAGGCAGGCAGCGCGGCATGACCGCCGAGCTCACCAATAATGTGGATCGGGTTTTCGCTGTGCAGCACTTGCGGGTAACCGGGGATCAGCACACGCACATCGTGCAATTTCGCCATGGCCCGGGGCAGCGCCGCGGAAACGTCACCCAGACCGCCGGTCTTCACCAGGTCGGCGATTTCCGAGGTCACAAACAACACTTTCTTTCTGTTGGGATTCTGACTGACCACCGGCGTCAACGTCTTGGTACCCGTGACGTTGATCGATTGGGCACTTGGGGCGCTCACGGCGCTTGTTTCGCCGACCTGCTGATGAGCACGTTCTCCCTGGATATCTAATGCCGTACTGATCATATGAATCTCCCGTGTTGTTGATCTAGTTCTAGGTCTGGCAAACGGTGTTTCGTGGCCAAATCCTGTGGCCGGGCGCAAACGCGCTACGCATCGGTGAGCAAACGCTGCCCATGCGTTAAAGCAGAATGGCTGGAGTGGCCGTTGCAAGGATTGCACCAGTCGCAACGCACCTACCTTTCAGAGGACCGGCCACAAATGGCAAAAGTTTCGATTTTTTTGACACTTTGTGACCGACCGGTTTTGCCCCGCGAAAAGGAGTCTAGGCCAGAACTTAGAGCGGTGAAGGCCAGTTGGCAAAATTGTTCGACAATCGGTTCAAAGCGGTACGGACGTACCGGATAGGCAGCCAAACGCCCCGACGAAGGGCATGTTTTTTTGCGATTCAGCCCCAAAAAGTAACCTGCCAGTCACATGAATGTGCGAGGGCGATTACGACTGCGCACTGTTGTGGTGCGCTCTCAGGTCCCGCTTTTGGCCGAACCGCTGCCTTACTGCGGCGCGGGTTGCCTTGTTATAGTTCGGGCCTCATTTTTTGCCCGGTAAAGGATCACTGCCATGTCTCAGTACACTGCGTTCACCGTCGAACTGGCCGATAAAATTGCCCATGTGCAGATCAATCGTCCGGAAAAGATCAACTCGATGAACGCCGCGTTCTGGAACGAGATCATCGAGATCTTCCAGTGGATCGATGACACCGACGAAGTCCGGGTGGTGGTGCTCAGCGGCGCCGGCAAACATTTTTCCTCCGGTATCGACCTGATGATGCTGGCCGGCGTGGCCAATGAGCTGGGCAAGGACGTCGGCCGCAATGCGCGCCTGCTGCGCCGCAAGATCCTCGCGCTGCAAGCGTCCTTCAATGCCGTCGACAACTGCCGCAAGCCGGTGCTGGCAGCAATCCAGGGTTATTGCCTGGGTGGCGCGATCGACCTGATTGCCGCCTGCGACATGCGTTATGCCGCCGAAGACGCGCAATTCTCGATCAAGGAAATCGACATCGGCATGGCCGCCGACGTTGGCACCTTGCAACGCTTGCCGCGGATCATCGGTGACGGCATGCTGCGTGAACTGGCTTACACTGGTCGCTCGTTCGGTGCCGAGGAAGCGCGCAGTATCGGCCTGGTCAATCGCGTCTACAGCGACGCCGCCAGCCTGCTCGACGGTGTCATGGGCATTGCCCGGGACATCGCCGGCAAGTCGCCGATTGCGATCACCGGCACCAAGGAGATGATCAGCTACATGCGCGACCATCGCATTGACGACGGCCTTGAATACGTCGCTACCTGGAACGCCGCCATGCTGCAATCCACTGACTTGCGCGTGGCCATGGCCGCCCATATGAGCAAACAGAAACCCGAATTTCTGGATTGATTGAAAAATGACTTCACGCTGGACCACTGCAGTACTGGACACCGATCAACCGGGCGGCTGGGCCGTTGCGCGCAGCCCCGAAGGCTTCCTGTTCGACGACAATGGCGCGCTGTTCCCGCGTGAATGGCTCAAGCGTCAGGACCTGCCGGTTCTGGCCGAGCACGGCATCGGTCATCTGGATGGCGAACCGGTCTACCTGTTGGAGCTGCGCAGTCACAGCGAAGTGCCGGGCTGCAACTGGAAAGGCTTGCGGGCGTTCATGCTCGATGGCGATCACGCGGTTTACAAAGTGCTGGGTTATGCCGCGCAGATCGGCACCTGGGCCCGTGAACACCGCTTTTGCGGCAACTGCGGGCAGGCGACCTTGCAGGTGCCGCGTGAGCGGGCGATGTATTGCGAGCCGTGCAATTTGCGCTATTACCCGCGGATTTCGCCGAGCATGATCGTGCTGATCACCCGTGGCGATGAAGTCTTGCTGGCGCGCTCGCCACGGTTTGTCACCGGGGTCTACAGCACGCTGGCGGGTTTTGCCGAACCGGGTGAGTCCGCTGAAGACTGCCTGATTCGCGAGGTGCGTGAAGAGGTGCAGATCGAGGTCAAGAACATCCAGTACATGGGCAGCCAGTGCTGGCCGTTCCCGCACTCGATGATGCTCGGCTTCCACGCCGAGTACGCCGGCGGCGAGATTGTCTGCCAGGAGGACGAGATCGAGGACGCCCAGTGGTTCAACGTGCACGAGCTGCCGCCGTTGCCGGCGTCACGCTCGATTGCCCGTTACCTGATCGACGTCTATGTGGCGCGGCGCTTAGGCCACGCTGAACCAGTGCTGCCAGGCTAGGCGCACAGTCAGGCCCAGCACCACGGTGATGAACACCGGGCGAATGAACTTGGCTCCGCCGCTGATGGCGGAGCGCGCACCGAAGAACGCACCGACCATCACCGACAGGCCCATGCTCAGGCCGATGATCCAGTCCACTTGTCCGGAAAAGATGAACACCGACAGCGCCGCAATGTTGCTGACGAAGTTCATGCTGCGCGCCACGCCGCTGGCCTTCACCAGATCGATGGGGTACATCAGCAGGCTGCTCACGGTCCAGAACGCGCCGGTGCCGGGGCCGGCCACGCCGTCGTAGAAACCGAGGCTGAAGCCTTGGGTCGATTGCCACTTTTTCTTGATCGGTGCGTTGCTGTCCAGCGGCGCTTTCGGCGTGCCACCGAACAACAGGTAGAGGCCGCAGGCGAACACGATCACCGGCAGCATTTTGTTCAGCCATTCGGCGGGCAGGTAATGCGCGACTACGGCACCGGTCAACGCGCCGACCAAAGTGCCGACGATGGCGTGCACCCACTGCCGGGGATGGAACAGTTTGCGCCGATAGAAGGTGAAACTGGCGGTGGCCGAGCCGAAGGTCGAACTGAGTTTGTTGGTGCCCAGCACCAGGTGCGGCGGCAGGCCAGCGGTCAACAGCGCCGGCGTGGTCAACAGACCACCGCCGCCGGCAATGGCGTCGATGAAACCGGCAATGAAGGCGACGACGGCCAGGATGGCGAGGGTGGTGAGGTCAACGCTGAGTTCGAAAGGCATGGAAATGGGCTTATTCGGCGGGGTGCAGCAAAGGGCTGCGGGGAAGGGCCGATATCTTACCTATATCCAACTTCTGCGGCGACTGGTGTGGCCTCTTCGCGGGCGCTACATCACTTGGCGGCCGGCCCATTCCCGATCTGCCACACAAACGGCGGTTCAGTCCCGTTAATCTCCCAATCCCCGACAATCCGCGCCTTGTAGATCACCGGATTATGTGAAGACACGGTCCGCGCATTACGCCAATGCCGGTCCAGCGATTTCCCCTGACGAACATCCGAAGCCCCCAGCGCATTGAACAGCTCGGTGGTCGCCCGCTGAATCAGCTCAGACACCACAACCTGTGCTTTTGCCGATTCGAGTTCCGCCGCAACATTCGCCGCCCGCTCCAGCGCGTCATCCCCCGAAAACCGCGCCAGATACGCCCGCTGCGCCGGTTGTGCAGCCTTCAACGCGCTCGCTTCGGCGGCGTACACCAGCGCAGCCACTTCACCGACGACTTGTTGAACTTGCGAGTCCTCACTGACGCGCTGGGCATTGCCATGGCTGTAAATACGTTTGCGCTCACGTACCTGATGCGCCACGTCGCGCAACGCGGCGCGACCGATTCCGGCCAGCGTGGCCAACAACACGAGCTGATAGAACGCCGTCTGGTATTTGAAACGGGTGGCGAAGTCGATGACGTTTTCGGCGTCCACCTCGGCGTCGATAAACCGCGACGTACCGCTGCCCGTGGTGCGCTGACCGAAACCGTCCCAGTCATCGCTTTGCACGATCCCCGGTTGTCGGGTGCGCACCGCTGCGATGACATCGCCACCGGTGTCACTGCGCTGGGCGTAGACGTCGATCCAGTCGGAAAACAGGCTGCCGGTGCTGTAGAACTTTTCACCGTTGAGCCGCCAGCCGTTGCCGTTGGGCGAGACTTTGGTGATCACATCGCCAATCGCCACATTGCCGATTTCTGTCCAGGCACAGCCGACAATGTCGCCGTCGACAAAGCGTTTGAACCACAGGTCCCGTGCCGGCCCTGGCGTGGCGTTCAAGCGGTCCTCGGCAAACGCGAAATGCCCCCGCAGTGCCTGGGGCACGTTGGAATCGGCTTCGGCCAATTCGATCAGCAACTCAAACAGCTGCGGCAGGGAGGCGCCGCCACCCCCATATTCCACCGGCACGCGCACCGCGCCGAAACCGGCTTCCTTCAGCCACTGAATGGGCTCGTAAGGCAGGCTGCGCGACTGTTCACGCTCAACGGCACCGGCGGCGATGCGCTGGAAAACAGGACGGAATCTTGCGGCCAGCGCTTCATAGTCAGTGCCAATGGACAGCGGATTGATTACCTGGTGTTCGGTCATGGGACAGCTCCTTGGATCGGCAGTGGATGCCAAGGGGGATTGCATGGTCCATGCCGGAGAGGGGCAGCCATGATCTGCGGGGCGTACGTGCCTCAATGTGGCCTGAACTGTTGCTGCAGCAACAGCGCCGTAGCAAATTGCCCTGTCACACCCAGAACCCTGTGGGAGCGAGCCTGCTCGCGATGGCGGTGTGTCAGCCAACAAAAGTGTTGTATGTGCAACCGCCATCG